>JBIIED010000153.1:0-8054 GCA_044237995.1 Rubrivivax sp.
CGGTGCTGCTGGGCCTGGCGGCCACGATCGGCACCTCACGCCTGGAGGCGCGCGTGCTGCCGCGGGTGGAGGCGGAGAGGGAGTACGAGGAGGCGCTCGAGTCGGGCGACGCCCCGGTGCTGCTCGAAGTGTCCGCAGGCGGCCTGCACACGGCCAACATCGGCAACCTCAAGCCCCAGGAGTCCATCGAGCTCGAGATCCGTTTTGCGCAGCTCGCCACCATCGAGCAGGGTCGGCTGCGCATCGCGCTGCCCACCACGGTGGCGCCGCGCTACGGCAACCCCGCCTCTGGCGGCCTGCAGCCGCAGCAGGTACCGCAGGTGTCGCTTCAGGCCGAGTACCCGCTGCACCTGGCCGTCACCGCCTGCGGAGCGCTCGCCCGCGCCACGGCCGAGTGCCCGACACACCCGGTGCGGGTGTCCTCCAACGAGCAGGGGCTGCGCATCGAGCTCGGGGACTGCACCAGCCTCGACCGTGACGTCGTCCTCATCTTCACCCCGCCCGAGGCGGAACTCGAGGGCAAGGGGGCCATGCTCAGCCTGGGGGCTGACCGCTTCCTCGACACCGCGGCGCTGGACCCGCAGCTCGAGCTCGATGTCGACACTGGCGCTACGCCGAAGCACTCACCCGTGGTGGCCGTCGCGGCCTTCACTCTGCCGCCTGTCGAGGAGGCCGCTGAGCGCCCCGTGCGCCTGAAGCTGCTCGTGGACTGCTCGGGCTCGATGTCGGGGGACAGCATCGCCTCTGCGCGACGCGCGCTACTGGGTGTGGCAAAGGGGCTCAGGGCCTGCGACGAGGTGAGCCTGTCTCGATTCGGCTCGAACACGGAAGTGGCACTGCCCCCCACCCCCTGCAGCCGGCCCGAGACGCTCGCCACCCTGCGCGAGGCCATCGCCGCCACCGATGCGACGCTCGGAGGCACGGAGATGAGCGAGGCGCTCGAGCGGGTCTTCGCCCTTGGCGCTACGCGGCGCAAGACACCTCCGAAGGCCGAAGGCGCACCGCGCCCACCCGAAGCAGGCGCCGACGTCCTCCTGCTCACCGACGGCGAAGTCTGGTCGGTGGAGCCCATCATCGAGGCCGCCCGGGCAAGCGGCCACCGTGTCTTCGCCATCGGCGTGGGCACGTCGCCTGCCGAGCACGTGCTGCGCGCGCTCGCCGAGGCCACGGGCGGCGCCTGCGAGTTCGCCACGCCCGGCGAGGCGCTCGAGGCCGCGGCGCAGCGCATGCTCCGCCGCATGCGGGCGCCGTCCTGGCAGTCGCTCGACGTGCGCTGGGGCCAGCCCGGCGGCAAGCCGGCGCTGTGGCGGATGGATCCGCCCGCGCAGGTCTTCCCTGGGGACACGGCGCTCGCGATGGCCGGCTTCGCGGCGGGCTGTGCGCCGGAGGTCGCGAGCCTCTTTGCGCTCACGAGCGCCGTGCGGCCTGACCCCTCGCAAGGCAGGCTCGGCATCGAGGGCGAACAGGGCTCCGGCACCCCGGCTTCCCAGGTGCGGGTGATGCTTGCGCACGCCAGCGGCACTGAACCCGAGCACTCGGGAGACGACCTCGCCCGGCTGGCCGCGTGGCACCGCATCCGCCGCCTTGCACCGGCGCGCGATCAAGACGAGGTTTCGAAGGACGACACGGCAACCGCCGCTACCCAGGCCGACCCCGCCCGCCTCGCGCTCGACTACCAACTCCTCACCGACGACACCCGCTGCGTGCTGGTGCACCGCCGGGCGGACGCCGACAAGCCTGAGGAGGAAGCCGCCTTGCACCGCGTGCGCTCCATGCTCGCAGCCGGCTGGGGCGGAACGGGCTCGGTGGCAGCCTCCACGCACTCGGCGCTGGGTGCGGGGTCGTCGATGATGCTCGCCTCCGTCTGGCGCAGCGCCCGCACCCGCGCAGCGCCCTCGCTGGATGCGGCTTTCATGCAGTCCATGCCACCCCGCTTTTCGTTGCGGGAGAGCCCGCCTCGCTCCAGCTCCCAGGCCAGCACCCCGCGCATGCGGTTCGGCAAGAACGCAGGGGCCTCCCCGCTCACCCTCGAGCAGTTGTGCAAGCAGGTTGCCCAGGCGCTCTCAGCCGGCCAGCCGCTCGCGCGCATCGAGGAAGCCATGCAAGCCGCAAGCTTGTCGGAAGAAGTCCTCCAGGCCGTCGAGGAGCTCGCACGCGAGCTCGGTGCCGCCGGGATCGCGCCCGCGGTCGCCTGGCTGCTGCTGGCCGATTGGGCAGGCAGGCAGCCGAGCTCAGCCGCGTCGTCCGCCGAGCGCAGCGCCATCGACACCGCGCTGGGCAACGAAGGCGTGCCGAGCGTCGTGCGCGCACACGCCCATCGGCTATTCGAGCGGCAGCTCGACGACGAAGCGGTCCCGGGCGGGCTGAGCGCGCGGATCCGCCGCCTGGCGCGGGCCATGGCTCGGCCGTAGCCGGCAACATCATCTTCGGCGGCGGCATCGGCGCCATCATCGATCACACCAAGGGGACGGCCTACAGGTACCCGACGTGGGTGCAACTCGTCTTCGGCCGCTCGCTCGTCCTCGACCGCTCCGCGGAGAAGGAGGGCATGCCGGTGCTCGGGGCTGAACCGAACGCCAGCAGGTGAGGGGCGCGGGTGGAGGGGGGTGGGTGACTGGGTTGCAGCGGTTGCTGCCGATTGCCCGCTGATATTCAATGACGGGGGTCGGCCATGAACGGTCGCTCAAGACGGACTGGTATCGGGTAGTGTCTGGTGGACTCAACCTGCCGCAAACAGCTCCCGCAGCGCCGCGGCAGCGTCCGGCAGCCCAGCGCGCTCCAGCGCGTCGATGAAGGCTTCAGGCGTGTTTGGCGGCTGGCGCCAGCGCTGCAGCATCTGCTCGATGCGTGCACGTACCAGAGCCGGCTGCAGATCCACCAGGTGGCGTAGGAACACATCGGGGTGCTGGGCCACTACATCAAAGCCCGCCAGCGTTTCGGCCGGGAAGTCGCGCTCGTTGAAGGTGACGATGACCTGGGCCTTGGCCCGGACGGCGACAGCCAATACGTGGCGATCATCGGGGTCTGGCAGAGTCAGCACCTCTATGAAGGGTACATAGCCGCTGACACTGGCGTCCGGGAGGGCTGCATCCATGGCAGCACGGCGGCGATCCAACGCGGCGGGGTCCACCTCCGGCCTGGCTCGCAGCACAGATCGGCGCCACTCGGCGTGGATGTCTTGGCTCCAGGCGGGGCGGTACAGCCGCGCTTCGGCCAGCTCCAGCAGCAGGCTGGTCAAGGGCTGGCTATGCAGGACGTTGGCGTCCAAGACGGCGGTGAAATGGCTCATCTCGAGGGGGCGGGTCGTGGCTCAGAGGCCCAGTTCGGCGTCGATGCGGGCCAGTTCGTCCAATGCGGCGCGCTGGCGGGCGCGCTGCTGCTCGTCAAATCGCAGCAGGTCTTCAAACGCAACGCGGCGGCGCGTGCCCACCTTGCGGGCGGGCAGCTTCTCTTCCTCAATGAGCTTCACCACGTAAGGGCGGGACACGTTGAGGTAATCGGCCACCTCCTGGGTGGTCAGCTCGGCGTTCTGCGGCAGCACGGTCACGGCACGGCCTTGTCCGAGCTGGGTCAGCATGTCCACCAACAGGCGCAGGGCGCCGGGCGGGATGGCGATCAGCTCGTGTTGGTTGTCGTCGGTGACCAGGCGCAGCGCCGGGGTATTGGTGGTGCCGTCATCGGTAGGCAGCAGTCGGGCGAGCTGGCGGCTGGCTTCGCGGGCCTGGGCGATCTCGCGATCGCTGGGCAGCCGCGGCGGGCGTCGGCTGGGGGCGGTCATGGTGGCTTCTCCAAAGAGTACCGGGTAATGCTAGCTCATGAACGAACTGAACGAAATTATCGAAACCAACAAAACGACAGCAAATTGCGCCTGCTTTGAGGGCAGTGATCGGGTCAGACGGAGGTCCGCAGCGGGTCGCAGGCCGCCGCTGGCCTCAGAGTGAAGCGGTCATCGGACGCTTGCAGCCTGAACCGCTCTGCGAGCAGCGAATGCCGCGAGCGTGGCTTGGTCGGGTGCACCGTAGTCGATGACCTTGAGGGGCGTCTTGGCCAGCCAGAGCGCTTGCGCCAGAAGCGTTCGGTCAGGAAACTCGCGCAATCCAACTTCGAGCTCGAACGCAAGGTCGTTGAGCGATCCCAGGACGCGACGGTTGACTGTCTTTCCAACGGCCCAGCGTTGCATCGCACCGCACTCGGCGATCACATCATCTGCCGGGACGCCGATGGCACTGAGCGTCAGCTCCAAAGCTTCGCCGAGCCGATGGACGAGGAAGCGGCCTTCCTTTGCAGGCACCACTAGGGGCAGCAAACTTCGATCGCTGACACCGAGCACCACCTGGACCCTGCCAACGCGAACCAGATTGGCGTACCAGTCGCCGAGGACAGTGTCAGCCTGCGCCGGCTCAGGATCGAACTTGGCGTGAAGCCTGTCGAGCAGCTTCTGGGTACACCGAAGGACAAACACAGCGGCGGGTTGTGGTGAGGCAGACGGCGAGTATCGGGGCTGGCCAACGTTACCGTCTGGCGGTGACGCGATCGTGCAGATTCCGAACCATCGAATGGCCGCCGATGCGCATTGCTGTTGCTCAGGACATCGACGTCGAGTGACTCAGTTCAGTCTATAGCCGTCATCAAACACCCCAGGCTCACCCCCTGAGCCCCCCCCCCCGCATGCTTCCCAGCATGCAAACCCCACCCCACACCCACTTCTCCCCCTGGGTCGACACTAGGCCCTGCTGGTTCTGCGCCCACTTCGGCCGCATGCTCCACGAGGGCACGGCGGCCTTGTGCGCCCGCCCAGACCTCTCCCGCGTGCAAGCAAGCCCCACCAACGGCTGCGCGTTCTGGGAACGCGAGCCGGGCTCCGATGACGAGCCGGACTGGGTGCCGGCGGGGGTGGTGGTGCCGGTCCGCCCGCCCGTGTCCCCACGGCAGGCGGCGGCTGGTCCAGCTGTTGCCGGCCTCGTCGCGGAAGCGGATTACGACGGCAACCTTGGCCTTGCACGGTGCAGCCTTGGCTGACTGGCCCGCCTTCTTGGCCCGCACCTTCCGTGCAGGCGCGGCGCCCCCGGCGCCCTTGCCGAATATCTCGCGTGGGGTGAGCCCGTAATTCTTGATCGCTTCCTTGATCCGGGAAACAACTTCCCGAACTTCGCGAGACCGGATCTGGTCGGCCTGCTTCTTCAGTTTTGCGATCTCGGCGTTGATCTCCGCCAAGGTGCGTGCCATCGGTCGTTGCTCCGTCTTCTTGCCGCGGGGTTTTCGGCAACCTCGGTGTCCGCCGGGCCTTCAGGCATCTGCTTGTGATTGCGGCGAGAAGATCTGCGGCTCGACTACGCGTCACTCCCCCTTCCCGTGCGAATGCCGCCCCCGGTACTCCCACGGCGGCACCCGCACCGCGTCCGCCCACAGCCCCCTGCGCGCGGCGCGCGCCCGGTTCTCCGCTTCCTGGTAACGCCCACGGTCGGCCACCCTCTGCTCGGTCTCGAACTGCCTGTAATGCCAGGCCATGCCGAGCGTGAGCATCTCGAGTGCGATGTCGCGCCCTTCCAGCGTCACCTTGCCCACGAGCCTTCCGTACCGGTCGCGCTTGTGCCACTCGATGGTGACCTGACGCGTGAAGGCCAGACTGGACAACGCGGCCTTGGCGTTTCGGCCGAAGGCCTGACCGAGTTCGGGCGCATCGATGCCCGAGAGCCTGATGCGCAGCGCCTCGAACCTTGCGGTGAGGATGTCGATCGTGTCTCCGTCGATCACGCCGATCACGCGGCCGGTGGCTTCTGCGGCCCACGCGGGAAGTTGTGCGAGGAGCACGAGCCCGAGAAGGGCGCGGCGGCTGACTGGTGGCGTCATACCCGCATCTTGACGGGCTGCTGGCTCAAGGGGTGACCTGGCAGGGTGTCCAGCAGTCCTCCCCTGCACAGACCCTCTCAGCCCGTCTCAGGTGCGTTACGCCGAAGGCCGGTATCGCGTGATGTGGCGCCCGATCGAGGATTCCGGGGATGGGCGTTCCTGTACAGCCATCCAGGTCACTTCCTGAGCCAGCCGGCCCAGATCATCGATGCCAAGCCCCCGCTGCGTGGGGCACCTGCTCAAGGAGGTCTCGATGTCGCTTCACCCGTCTCCCCATGTGGCTGCTGGCCATGCCTTCCCGGGCACACCGTACGCCTGCGCTGTCAGCCGTCATCGCCCCGCGGCCCGCCAGGTCGCCTCCCGCCCCGGCTTCACGAACCTCTCCCGTCACGCCAGGCTGCGCGTCCAGCAGCGCACGAGTCTGAGCGATTCCCAGGTGCTGCGCATGATCGAGCAGGGCCTGTGCGTGCGCACCGGCATTGCCCCGGCCTCCAACCGCGAGCACCTGGCCTTCTTCAGCGAACCCGACGACACCGTCTTCGTCGCCATCCATGACTACCTCTATGGCCGCCTCATCACCGTGCTGCCGCTGGACTACCACCGCAACCTCGCCTGGGAGGTCTCCGAGGAAGATCGGGCACGCGCCAAGGCCCTCGTCGTGGAGGCGGCCGAGCGGGCCAGGCGTGAGGAGGCGCAGCGTCAACGCCGGGCGGCCCAGGCCTCTGCGCCTGCGGTCAAGAAGCCCCCGACAGTCTTTGTCGTGAGCGCCACCTTCGAGATCGAAGGCCGCTTCAAGACGACCGTGCTGTGCCGGGAGCCGGTGGGCGACTACACCGGCGTGGAAGACTTTGTGCGCCGCTGCACGGTGCTCGACACCCTCGAGGAGCTAGCCCGAGCCAAGAGCCTGGACCCGTCCGCGATCGTGACGATGCTCATCCGCCACGGCAGCAAGGCCGATCCGGTGGTGTTTGCCGTTCGAGGTTGACCAGGGCCCGGCCATGACACGCATCGGCTTGTTCGAAATCCGACGCTGCCCCGCATGCGGCCAGCAGCACCTCAGGCCCCGCTACGCCTCCATTTCGGTGTACGTGCCGGACATCCCGCCGCAGGAGGAACTGCGCACCTGCGCCGGCTGCGGCAAGCAGTTTCTGATGGAGTCGTTCATCGAGGAGGGTGAGGTTCTCAAGAGCGACCTGCAGCGTGAGCCCGAGCCGCCTACCTTCTGGCAGCGGCTGAGAGCTGGCATCTTCGGCAAGCACACCTTGCCCGAGGACGATGGGCCGCACCCGCTGCGGGAGCTGCCCTGGTTACGGTAGGCGGTGATCAGTCCGGGGCAGCGTCTCAGGGAACCAGCGCGGCGAGCGTCGCGTCGTCGCGCTGCCCGCCGTAGAAGCACCCGAGAGCCTCTCCCCACGCTGGCTCATCCGGAGCGGCATTTTCGAAGAGCGTCAGGCACGAGCAGAACTTGAGCGCGTCCACCGGGCCGAGGATGGCCTCGGCTGACTTGCCGGAGTGGCTCAACATCGCCCGCGCGCAGGCCACGAGCCTCGGCCCGAGCACCGGGTGCTCGGCGTAGGCCTGCGCCTGTGCAAGGTCGGCAATGCCATATGCACGCGCCATCTGGCTGCGGCCGAGCGCGCGCAGTTGCGGCAGCACGAACCAGATCCAGTGTGAGGTCTTGCGGCCGGCGCGCAGCTCGGCGAGAGCCTCGTCATACGTGGGGCCGTGCCTGCCGGCATGGGCTTCCAGGAAGCGATCGAGCGAACCTTGTGGGGGCAGTGGCCGCGACGTCTCCATCACTTCGACGGTATCAGAGCTCGACCACCTCTGCGCCCCCTGCCTGCAGGACTTCCTTGCGCGCAGCCTTGGATCCGATCCCCTGGTAGCAATCGCTCACACCGCAGCGACACCACGTTTCATCGGCACGCTGTACATTAGACTGGCACACAGACGTACGTTTACACGCGCGGCCCTCACCATGCCCCCCACCCAGCCTCCCGAGAACCCCGCGGACACCGAAGACCGCTTCTCGATCCACGAGCTCGCCACGCTCTCGGGGCTGACCACGCGCACCGTGCGCTACTACATCACCGAGGGCCTGGTGGACCGTCCCCACGGCGCCAAGCGTGGCGCCTGGTATGCGCAGCGCCACCTGCAGCAGCTGCTGCTGATCCGCCGCTGGACGGAAGCCGGGCTGAGCCTGG
>JBIIED010000154.1:0-8043 GCA_044237995.1 Rubrivivax sp.
TCTCCCACTTGCCCATGCGCAGGAAGCTGCGCACGAAGTCGTCCTTGTCGATCTGGTTGAGCAGGTTCATCGCGCCGGCCACCTTGCCGAAGGGCCGCAGCGCGCGCAGCGCGTTTTGCACCCAGTCGGCCGGCACGTTGCCGTACTGCGCGATCAGGCTCTCCTCGTCGAAGTGCTCGCCCATCCAGGCCTTGAGCGATTCCAGGCCGTCGCCGTTGACGGGTGCGGCCATGCACACGAGGTTGCGCACCGGTGCGCGCGGGTGCGTGGCGGTGTAGAGCACCGACAGCAACCCGCCCACGCAGTAGCCAAGGAGCGTGAGCTCGCGCTCGCCGCTGTCTTCGAGAACGCGCTCGATGCAGCGCGGCAGCCGGTCGAAGACGTAGTCCTCGAGCACGAGGTGCTGGTGCTCGCGCCGCGGGCGGCCCCACTCGATGAGGTAGACGTCGTAGCCGTGGCGCAGCAGGTACTCGACCATGCTCTGGCCGGGCACGAGGTCGAGGATGTAGGGCTGGTTGACGAGTGAGGTGACGATGAGCACCGGCGTGCGGTAGACGCTCGTGGCCAGCGGCCGGTAGTGGTGCAGCTTGAGCGTGCCCTGGGCGTGGATCGTGTCCTTCGGTGTGACGCCCAGGGGGCCGGCCATGGCGTCGAAGTCCTCCACCGGCAGACCCATGCGGGCGAGGGTGCGCTGCATGGGGTTGGGCAGGCGCGGCATGCCTGCGGCCCGCGCGTCGCGGCTCATGTCAGGCCTTGCGCGAGGCGGTTCGCGGGACCGGGTCCGGAGCCGGGGGTTTGCGGGTGCGCGCGGGGCGCGCGGCGGCCGCCTCGGCCACGGCTGGCGCGGCCGACTCGAGCGCGGTGCGCAGCCGCGCGAGCTCGGCCGCCACGAGCGCCAGGCCATCCTCCAGGCGCCCGAGCCGCTCGTCCAGCGCCTCGAGGTCGCTGCGCGAGGGCAGGTTGGAGGCCGCCAGCGAGGCCTGCGCCATCTCGCCGAAGAGGCGATGCGCCATGCGCAGCTCGTCGAGCTGGCGATTGAGCGCGCCTCCCGAACGCGGGTCCTTGAGCAGTTGCGAGACGGCCTCGCTCCACTGCGACTCGGAACGCGCGACCCAGTCGCGCCACATCGCCACGGGGCTCAGCGTGTTCCAGTCCAGGGTCTCGGGCGGCGCCTTGCTGGCAGCCTCAGGGCCGGCGTGGGGGGTGGTGCTCATCGGGTGTTCGTCGTGTGAGGGGCCACGCTCCGGGCCGTACCCGGGGCGCTGTGGAATGCGGGGCTCAAGGCTTGAGGATCGTGCGGCCCCGGATGCGCCCGGCGCGCAGATCCTCCAGCGCCTGCGTGGCCTGGGCCAGAGGCGTGGTGGCGAGCGGCAGGTCGGGCAACACGCCGGTGCGCGCGATGGCCAGCAGCTCCTGCAGCTCCTGCAGGCTGCCCACGTAGGAGCCGATCACGCTCACCGCCTTCATGGCGACCATGGCGGGCACGATGGGCGTGGCGCCACCGATCAGCCCCACGCAGACGAGCTTGCCGGCCTTGCGCAGCGAGCCGTAGCCGAACTTGAAGCTGGAAGCCGCACCGACGAAGTCGATCGCAGCCGCCACGCCGCCACCCGTGGCCTTGACGAGTGCCTTCTGGGCACCGTCCTCGGCGGGGTCGATGAGCTGGCCGGCTCCGGCTTCGCGTGCGATGTCCCACTTGCTGCGGTCGAGCTCGACGACGATGGGGGAGATGCCGAACATCTGGCGCGCCAGGCGGATGCCCGACAGCCCCACGCCGCCTGCCCCGATGATCAGCAGCGGATCGTTCGGGCCGATCGGGGCCACCTTCTTGAGCGCGCCGTAGGCCGTCAGGCCCGAGCAGGCGTAGGTGCAGGCCTGCTCCTCGGGCAGCGTGCCGTAATCGAGCAGGTAGCGCGGGTGCGGCACCACGACATGGTCGGCAAAGCCGCCGTCACGCTGGATGCCGAGCGCACGTGGCGCGTTGCACAGGTGCTCGTCGCCGGCCTGGCACAGCGAGCAGGTGCCGCAGCCGATCCACGGGAAGACGACCCGCTTGTCGCCGACCTGAACGCCCTGGGCATCGGGGCCCACGGCCACCACGGTGCCAGCGATCTCGTGGCCCAGCGTGCGCGGGGGCTGCATCGCGCGCGTCATGTCGAGCCTGGCGTCGCCGCCCAGATCGAAGTAGCCGTCATGCAGGTGCACGTCGCTGTGGCACACACCGCAGCTGCCCACGCGCACGACGACTTCACTGCCCTGGGGCTCGGGGGTGTCGCGGATCACCTGCGACAAGGGGCGGCCGAAGGTCTCGACCTGGTAGCTCAGCATGGATGTCTCCCGATGGAATGGAATCGATTTGCGCCAGGGGCCCGCTCAGACCCCGAGGAAGTTCGCGAGCCGGGGGTCGTCACGCAGCACCGGGGACGCCCCGCTCAACACCACCTGCCCCTTCTGCAGCACGACGGCCCGGTCGGAGTGGGCGAGCACCTTGCGGTAGTCGCGGTCGACGATGAGGGTCGCGATGCCGTCAGCGCGGATCTGCGCGATCACGCGCCAGATCTCGGCCACGATCAGCGGCGCCAGGCCCTCGGTGGCCTCGTCCAGGATGATGAGCTCGGGCTGCGTCATCAGCGCGCGGCCGATGGACAGCATCTGCTGCTCGCCGCCCGACAGTTGCGCGCCGAGGTTGCCCACGCGCTCGGCCAGGCGCGGGAAGGTCTGCATCACGCGCTCGTAGGTCCAGGCGCGGCTCGGGTCGGTGGCGGTGCGCGCGGCCATCACGAGGTTCTCGCGCACGGAGAGGTTCGGGAACACGCCGCGACCCTCGGGTACGTAGGCCACGCCGCGGCGCGCCACCTCGTGCGGGCGGGCGTTCGACACGTCGTGCCCGAAGAGTTGGATGCGACCGTCGCGCTGCGTCACGTGGCCGAGCAGCGTGCGGATGAGCGTGCTCTTGCCCATGCCGTTGCGGCCGAGCAGGCCCACGGTCTCGCCGCGACCGATCTGCAGCGCCACGCCGTGCAGGATGTGGCTCGAGCCGTACCAGGCGTGGATGTCACGCGCGTCGAGGATGGGGTCGGACATGGCCATCTCAGTGCCCTCCGAGGTAAGCGGCCTGGACGTCCGGGCTCGTGCGCACGGCCTCCGGGTTGCCCGAGGCAATCACGCTGCCGTTGACCATCACGGTGATGCGGTCGGCGATGCGGAAAACCGCGTCCATGTCGTGCTCGATGAGCAGGATCGCGTGGTCGGCCTTCAGTTCGGCCAGCAAGCCGAGCATGCGCTCGGTCTCCTCGGCCCCCATGCCCGCGAGCGGCTCGTCCAGCAGCAGCACCTGCGGCGCGGTGGCCAGGCACATGGCGATCTCGAGCTGGCGCTTCTGGCCGTGGCTGAGCAGCCCGGCCGGCCGGTCCAGGAAGGGTTCGAGCCCGACGCGCGCGGCCGCCTCGCGCGCCGCGGGGGCGCTGTGGCGGCAACTCGCCGAGTCCTCCCACCAGCGCCAGGCCAGCGGCGTGCGTGCCTGCGCCGCGAGGCGACAGTTCTCCACCACCGTGAAGGTCGGGTAGATGGTCGTGCGCTGGTAGCTGCGGCCCAGCCCGGCACGGGCACGGCGCGGCTGCGACCACTTGGTCACGTCCTGCCCGAGCAGCTCGACCGAGCCTTGGGAGGCGGGGATTTCACCCGACAGGATGTTCACGAGCGTGGACTTGCCCGCGCCGTTGGTGCCGATGACGGCGTGCACCTGGCCGCGCTCGAGCTCGAGCGAGACCGCGTTCACGGCCACGAGGCCGCCCCAGCGGCGGGTGATGTCGCGCCCGCGCAGCAGCACGTCGCGCTTGTCAGGACTGCTCATCTTGCGCCTCCGCGGTCTCGGCGCGGCGCGAGGGCCGGCCCATGAGTCGATCCCGGATCTGCCCGGGCACGCCCACCAGGCCGCGCGGCAGCAGCGCCACGCTGGCGATGATGGTCAGCCCGAGGCCCAGGTGCCAGTACTTGGCGAATGCGCCGAAGATGGCCTCGGACTTGAAGAACTCCTGCAGCAGCGCGAAGGCGAATGCGCCGATGAGCGCGCCGCGCAGGTGCCCGATGCCGCCCAGGATGATCATGATCAGCACCGAGCCCGAGAGGTGCCAGCTCATCATCTCCGGGTTGACGAAGCCGTCCTTGACGGCGAACAGGAACCCGGCCAGCCCCGCGATGGCGCCGGAGAGCGTGAACGCGGCGAGCTTGTAGGGGTAGGTGGAAAAGCCCGTGGCGCGCATGCGCTGCTCGTTCACACGGATGCCCGCCAGCGCACGGCCGAAGCGCGAGCGCGAGACGAGCGCGAGGAAGCCGAAGACCGCCACCAACGCACCGAACGTGAAGTAGTACAGCGCCTCGGGCGAGCCCAGGTCGAGCATGCTGCCGAGCACGGGCTTGAAGTTCAGGTAGATGCCATCGGTGCCGCCGCCCAGCGGCGTGTCGTGCACCACGTAATAGGCCATCTGCGCGAAGGCGAGCGTGACCATGATGAAGTACACGCCCTTGGTGCGCAGCGACAGCGCTCCCACGGCCAGCGCATACAGGCCTGCCGCCACCACCGAGGCCGGCAGCAGCCACGCCAGCGCGCCAGGGTCGCTCTCGGGCGAGGCGAGCACGACCGTGTAGGCGCCGATGCCGAAGAAGGCGGCGTGGCCAAAGCACACGAGACCGGTGCCCCCCACGAGGAGCTCCAGGCTGAGCGCGAAGATCGCATAGACCATGATCTTGGTGACCAGGTCGACGCCGAAGTTGCCCCCCACCAGCGGGTACAGCGCCAGCAGCGCCATGCACCCCGCGACGAAGGCGAGCTTGGAGCGGTTGTTCGAGTCCATCTGCAGCCTCCCCGCCTCAGCCGGCCTTGAAAAGCCCGTCGGGCTTCCACAGCAGGATGAGCGCCATCATCACGTAGACGAGCACCCCGGCGGCCTGCGGCAGCAGCACCTTGCCGAAGGTGTCGACGAAGCCGATCAGCAACGCCGCGAGCAGCGCGCCGCGGATCGAGCCGATGCCGCCGATCACGACCACCACGAAGCAGATGATCAGCACCTGAGAGCCCATGCCCGGGTACACCGAAGACACAGGCGCGGCCACCATGCCGGCCAGCACCGCGATGGCCACGCCCGCGGCGAAGACCACGCGGTACAGGAACTTGATGTCGATGCCCAGGGACTGCACCATCTCGCGGTTGGTGCTCCCCGCGCGGATCATCATCCCGAGCCGCGTGCGCGCGAAGACAAACCACATCAGCCCGGCCAGCACCAGGCACACGCCGGAGATGAAGAGGCGGTAGACCGGGTAGGTCATCAGTTCACCCAGCGGTATCGTGCCCGCCAGGATCGCGGGCGCCTTCACGCCGTGCACGTCGTCGCCCACGATCAGGCTGCGCAATTCTTCGAAGACGAGGATCAGGCCGTAGGTCATCAGCACCTGCTGCAGGTGTTCGCGGTCGTACAGGTAGCTGTAGAAGGCCCACTCGAGCACGTAGCCGAGGATCACGGCGAGCACGAGGCCCACGAGCAGCGTGGCGAAGAAGCCCCCGCCGAAGGTCGAGGCAACCACCGGCGCGAGCGCAAAGGCCATGTAGGCCCCGATCATGTAGAAGCTGCCGTGGGCCAGGTTGATGACGCCCATGATCCCGAAGATCAGCGTCAGCCCCGAGGCCACGAGGAACAGCAGCAGCCCGTACTGCAGCGCATTCAGGCACTGGATGAGGAAGGTGGCGAAGTCCATGGGTTTCCCGTGTGCAAAGGGGGTGGGATGCCTTCAGCGTAGCCCAGTCTCGCGCCATGCCCCCGCAGCCGGGTTGGCGTGGCGGTGCAGGAATTCCACCGCGGCGCGTGTCAGGACCTCGGGTTGGTCGCGGTGCGGCGAGTGGCCGCACCCGGGCAGCTCGAGCAACGCGGTGTGCGGCACGCGCCGCGCGATGCCGCGGATCTGCTCGAGCGTGCCGTACTCGTCGTCCAGGCCCTGCACGGCGAGCACCGGGCAGGTGACCAGCGCAAGCTCGGACTCGATCGACCAGGCGCGAAACGCCGGGTGCAGCCAGATGTCGTTCCAGCCCCAGAAGGCGGAGTCGGGGTCGTCGTGGTGGCGGGCCAGGCGCGCGCGCAAGTCGGTGTGCAGGTAGGCCTCGCGGGCGCGGGCGATGCTCGCCACCGAGAGCTCTTCCACCAGGATGTGCGGGGCCAGCGCGATCACGCCGGCCGTGCGACCAGGAAAGGCCGCGGCGTACAGCAGCGCAATCGAGCCGCCGTCGGAGTGGCCGAAGAGCCAGGGTGGGTCACGCTCGGCGTCCACGCCCACGGCCTGCAGGAACGCGGGCAGCACCTCTTGCGCCTGCTCGTGCATGAAGCGCGGCGTCCACGCGGTGCCGGCTGCGCGAGGGGTGGAGTGGCCGTAGCCCGGGCGCGAGTAGACGAGGCCGCGCACGCCCGCCGCCTCGCACAGCCGAGCGGGGTAGTCGCGCCACATCGACACCGAGCCGAGCCCCTCGTGCAGGAACACGACGAGCGGCGCCTCACGGCGCTCGGGGGCGATCCAGGCGTGCTCGATCTGCACGACGCGCTGGTCGCGTGTGCGGACTTCGACGTGTGCGCCGGCCATGGTGCGAACCTTGCGGGAAGTTGGCCCTGCGTGAGATCAGGCCGCCGCGCGGCGCTCGAGCTCGCGCAGCTTGAAGCGCTGGATCTTGCCGGTGGCCGTCTTGGGCAGGTCGGCCACGAATTCGATGTAGCGCGGGTACTTGTAGGGCGCGAGCCGGTCCTTCACGAAGGACTTGAGTTCGGCCTCGTCCGTGTGGCCGCCGGGCTTGAGCACGACGAAGGCCTTGGTCTTGGTCAGGCCGTCGGCGTCTTCCTTGCCGATCACCGCGGCTTCGAGCACCGCCGGGTGCTGCACGAGCGTGGCCTCGACCTCGAAGGGGCTCACGTAGATGCCGCTGACCTTGAGCATGTCGTCGCTGCGGCCCGAGTAGGTGTAGGTGCCGTCAGCGTTGCGCACGTACTTGTCGCCGCTCTTGGTCCAGCCGCCCTGGAAGGTGTCCCGCGTCTTGGTGCGGTTGCCCCAGTACATCATGGCGGCCGAGGGACCCTGGATGTAGAGGTCCCCCGGCTCACCATCGGGAACGGGCGCGCCGTCCTCTCCCCTCAATTCGATCTCGTAGCCTGGCACCGGCCAGCCCGTGGTGCCGTAGCGCACGCGGCCGGGCTGGTTGGACAGGAAGATGTGCAGCATCTCGGTGGAGCCGATGCCGTCGACGATGTCCACTCCGAAGTGCGCCTTGAAGCGCTCGCCGAGCTCGGCGGGCAGCGCCTCTCCGGCGGAGGACACGAGCCGCAGCGCCAGTTCGGCACGCCCCGGAAGCGCGGGGTGGGCCAGCATCCCGGCAAAGCCCGTGGGCGCACCGTAGAACACGGTGGGCTTCACGCCGCCCACGCCGCCGAGCCAGCGCTTGAAGGTGGCCTCCGGCGTCGGGCGCTCGGGCATCAGGAGGGTGGTGGCGCCCACGCTCATCGGAAAGCTCAGACCGTTGCCCAGGCCGTAGGCGAAGAAGAGCTTGGCGGCGGAGAAGCACACGTCGCTTTCCTGGAGCTGCAGCACGCGCTTGCCGTAGAGCTCGGCCGTCCAGTAGGGGTTGGCGTGCGAGTGCACCGTGCCCTTGGGGCGGCCGGTGGAGCCTGAGGAGTAGAGCCAGAAGGCGGGGTCGTCCGCGCCCGTGGGAGCCGCGCGCGAGGCCGGCTCGTGCGCAGCGAGGAAGGCCTCGAACTCGACTTCGGCCGGGTGCAGCGGGGCCACCGGGCGCGAGACGATCACCTTGTGCACCTCATGGTCGCTGCGCGTCAGGGCGGCGGTGAGCGCGGGCAGCAGCGCCCCCGAGACAAGCACCGCCTGCGCGCGCGAGTTCTCGAGCATGTAGGCGTAGTCGTCGGCCGTCAGCAGCGTGTTCACCGCCACCGGCACCAGGCCCGCGTAGAGGCTGCCCAGGAAGCTCACCGGCCAGTCGTTGCAGTCCTGCATCAGCAG
>JBIIED010000010.1:0-28037 GCA_044237995.1 Rubrivivax sp.
GAGTGGGGGAAGAGCTCGCCTCGGCCATAGCCGCCCACTGCCACGAGGGCACTGCCCGGCGGCAGCGCGTGGCCGTGCCACAGCGAACGCAAAGTGCCGTCCACCAGCCGCGTCAGCTGGCGCAGCAGCGAGGCAGCCGCCTGAGGTGTCGCACGGCCGTCCCGGAACTTCGCCAGCAGCGCCGACTTGGACTCCCGGAGCCGCCGGCGCGGTTCATCCCACACGGCAGGCGGCGCGGGTGCCGGAGCCTGGCTCAACGGGAAGACCTCTGGCGGGGCTGCTGGCCGCTGCAGGCCGCGGCCTCAGCGGACGAGTGCGGCCGGGGCCGCCTGTGCCAGCTCGGCTGCGTCTGCGGGGGAGGAGGAGGGGGCCGCCAAGGTGCCGTGTGGCATGGACGAGCCGTACCCGGCTGGTGCGAAGGCTGGCGCTGGCGGGCTGCCGCCCGAGACGGTGAGCACCTCGTAGCCGGTCTCGGTCACGAGCACGGTGTGCTCCCACTGCGCCGACAGGGCGCGGTCGCGCGTGACGATCGTCCAGCCGTCGTAGGGTCGGTTGCCGCGGCGGTCTTCCTTGATGTCGCGCCGGCCGATGTTGATCATGGGCTCGATCGTGAAGATCATTCCGGGCACGAGCTCCTCGAGCGTGCCCGGCCGGCCGTAGTGCAGCACCTGCGGCTCCTCGTGGAAGCGCGCCCCGACCCCGTGGCCGCAGAACTCGCGCACCACCGAATAGCCCGCCCGCTCCGCAAAGACCTGGATCGCGTGGCCGATGTCGCCCAGGCGAGCACCCGGCCGCACCTGCACGATTCCTTTCCACATCGCCTCGAAGGTGACGTGGCACAGCCGCCGCGCCGCGATGGAGCCCTCGCCGACCACGTACATGCGGCTGTTGTCGCCGTGCCAGCCGTCCTTGATGACGGTGACGTCGATGTTGACGATGTCGCCGTGGCGAAGCGGCCGCTCGTCAGGGATGCCGTGGCAGACGACCTCGTTGACGGAGGTGCACAGCGAGGCGGGGTAGGCCGGATAGCCCGGCGGCTGGTAGCCCAGCGTCGCAGGGATGCCCTGCTGGACCTTCGTGATGTGGTCGTGTGCAAGGCGGTCGATTTCAAGCGTGGTGATGCCGGGCCGGATGTACGGCTCCAGCATGTCGAGGACCTCGCTCGCCAGACGGCCGGCCAGCCGCATGCCGGCGATGTCGGAGGCGGATTTCAACGGGATCGGCATGGGGAGGGATTATCCCACCCCACCGATAGAATTCGCGCTCGCGCCCACTTTCCATGCCTGCTCCTTCCCCGCGCCTGCAAGCCTTCCTCGGCGGTCCGGCCCTTTCCGCGTTCCGACTCGGTGCACTGCTCGAGCGGCTGCGCTCGCACGAGGCCGCTTTGGCGGGGCTGCAGGCCCGCCACGTCTATTGGGTGGACCAGGAGGACACGGCCGGACCGCTGGATGCACAGGTGGCGCGCATCGCCGCGCTGCTCGACGCGCAGCCGGCCGACCCGCCAGCCGAGCCCGAGGGCGCGCGTGCCCGGGCCGAGGCGGCCGCCGCGGGTCAGCTCGTCGTCGTGATGCCGCGCCCGGGCACGGTGTCGCCCTGGTCGAGCAAGGCCACCGATATTGCGCGCAACTGCGGGCTGCCCGTGCGACGGGTGGAACGGGTCACGGAGTACCGGCTCCAGGCCCGCCCGGGCTGGCTCGGGGGCACCCGGGCGTTGGGTACCGAGGCGCTGGCCGCACTGGTGGCGCTCCTGCACGACCGCATGACCGAGGCCGTGGCCTTCGAGCGCGAGGGTGCACGCGCGCTCTTCACGCATCGCGAGGGCCCGCCGATGGTGCGCATCGAGCTCTCCCGCCGCGGCCGCGCTGCACTCGTGGAGGCCAACGCGGTCCAGGGCCTGGCTCTGTCGGATGACGAGATCGACTATCTGGCCGAGGCCTTCGCGCGGCTACGGCGCGACCCGACCGACGTCGAGCTGATGATGTTCGCGCAGGCCAACAGCGAGCACTGCCGGCACAAGATCTTCAACGCCCGCTTCACGATCGACGGCACCGAGCAGCCGCGCTCGATGTTCCAGATGATTCGCCACACCGAGGCGGTGTCGCCGCAGGGCACGGTGGTGGCCTACAGCGACAACGCTGCCGTGATGCAGGGCGGGCCGGTCGAGCTGTGGCGGCCTGAAGGCTTCACGAACGCGCCGCGCTATGCGGGGCGCGCGGCCACCGCACACGTGCTCATGAAGGTGGAGACCCACAACCACCCGACGGCCATCTCGCCCCACCCTGGCGCGGCCACGGGTGCCGGCGGGGAGATCCGCGACGAAGGAGCAACCGGTCGCGGCGCACGGCCCAAGGCCGGGCTCGCTGGCTTCTCGGTCAGCCATCTGCACCTGCCGGGAGCAGCCGAACCCTGGGAGGCCGATGCAGCCGGACGTCCCGGCCACATCGCAAGCGCGCTGCAGATCATGACCGAGGGGCCGCTGGGTGGGGCGGCCTTCAACAACGAGTTCGGCCGGCCGAACCTGGCGGGCTACTTTCGCAGCTACGAGCAGGTGGTCTCCGGTGTGCGGCGCGGGTACCACAAGCCGATCATGATCGCCGGTGGCCTGGGGGCGATCGTCGACGGGCAGACGCACAAGGTGGAGTTCCCGGCCGGCACCCTGCTGGTGCAGCTCGGCGGCCCCGGCATGCGCATCGGCCTCGGGGGTGGCGCGGCCAGCTCGATGGCCGCGGGCGTGAATGCCGCCGAGCTCGACTTCGACTCCGTGCAGCGCGGCAATCCCGAGATCCAGCGCCGTGCGCAGGAGGTCATCAGCCACTGCTGGTCGCTGGGGGCGGCCAACCCGATCCTGGCGATCCACGACGTGGGCGCAGGCGGCCTGTCCAACGCCTTCCCCGAACTCGTGGATGGTGCCGGGCGGGGCGCTGTGTTCGACCTGCGCCAGGTGCCGTTGCAGGAGTCGGGCCTGTCTCCGGCCGAGGTGTGGTGCAACGAGAGCCAGGAGCGCTACGTGCTGGCCGTGGACCCTGCCGCGTGGCCGCTGCTCGAGCAGATGTGCACGCGCGAGCGCTGCCCGGTGGCCATCGTGGGCGTGGCCACAGAGGAGCCCCACCTGGTGCTCGAGGATGGCCCGGGCGGCGGGCGCGCGATCGACATGCCGATGGAGGTGCTGCTGGGCAAGACGCCCCGGATGCACCGCGTCGTGCAGCGCGTGGCGCGCACGGAGCCAGCGCTGGAACTCACCGGCGTGGCGCTCGAGCGCGCCGCCTTCGACGTGCTGCGCCATCCGACGGTGGGCAGCAAGCGCTTTCTCGTGACGATCGGCGACCGTACGGTGGGCGGCCTGACCCACCGTGACCAGATGGTGGGCCCTTGGCAGGTGCCGGTGGCCGACTGTGCGGTGACGCTGGCCGACTACAGGGGCCTGCGTGGCGAGGCGATGAGCCTGGGCGAGCGCACGCCGCTGGCGGCGCTGGACGCGCCGGCCTCGGCACGCATGGCGGTGGGCGAGGCCCTGACGAACCTGCTGGCCGCACCCGTTGCGCTCGAGCACGTGAAGCTCAGCGCCAACTGGATGGCCGCCTGCGGCGAGCCCGGCGAGGACGCTGCGCTCTACGACGCCGTGCGTGCGGTGGGGATGGAGCTGTGCCCGGCGCTGGGCATCGGCATCCCGGTGGGCAAGGATTCGCTGTCGATGCGCACGCGCTGGGCCGAGGGCAACCAGACCCAGCAGGTGCTCGCGCCGGTGTCGTTGATCGTCTCGGCCTTTGCGTGCCTGGAGGACGTGCGCGGAACGCTGACGCCGCAGCTGTCCGGCGGCGACACCACGCTGCTGCTCGTGGACCTGGGCGCAGGACGCATGCGCATGGGCGGCTCGATCCTGGCGCATACGCTGCAGCGCTTCGGCCACGAGGTGCCCGACCTGGACGACCCGCAGCGCCTGCGCGCGCTCGCGTCGGCCCTGCACGCGCTGCGCGCCGAGAACCGGCTGCTCGCCTACCACGACCGCAGCGACGGCGGCCTGTGGGCCGCGGTGTGCGAGATGGCCTTTGCCGGGCACGTGGGCGTGAGCCTGAACGTGGACATCCTCGTGACCGAGGGCGACGGCATCGGCGACAGCCGCGCCGAGTACGGCGACTCCAAGAACTGGGCCGCGCAGGTGGGCGAGCGCCGCAACGAGCTGACGCTGCGTGCGCTCTTCAACGAGGAGCTCGGCGTGGTGCTGCAGGTGCGCACCGCCGAGCGCGACGCGGCGCTCGCCGTGCTGCGCGCGCACGGGCTGAGCCGCCTCACGCACGTGATCGGCAAGACGAACGGGCGCGGTGCGGTGGAGGTGTGGCGCGACGCGAAGCTGCAGTTCGCGGCTTCGGTCCCCGCACTGCAGCAGGCGTGGGACCACGTGAGCTGGCAGGTGGCTCGCCAGCGAGACAACCCGGCCTGCGCCGACGCCGAGCACGCGGCTGCAGGCGACCCCGACGACCCGGGGCTGCACGTGCACCTGAGCTTCGATCCCGAGCAGGAGCCCGGTGGCAGCGTGCAGGCCCCGGCGCTTGCCCTGCGGCGTCCGCCGGTGGCGATCCTGCGCGAGCAGGGCGTGAACTCGCAGCTCGAGATGAGCCGCGCGATGGACCTCGCCGGCTTCGAGACCCATGACGTCCACATGAGCGACCTGCAGGCCGGGCGCACGCGGCTCCAGTCCTACGTCGGGCTCGTGGCCTGCGGCGGCTTCTCCTATGGCGACACGCTCGGCGCCGGGCAGGGCTGGGCGCGCTCGGTGCTCTTTCATGCCGAACTCGCCGAAGCCTTCGCCGCCTTCTTCAACCGCGCGGACACCTTCGCTTTGGGGGTGTGCAACGGCTGCCAGATGATGGCGGCGCTGGCTCCGATCATCCCGGGCGCACAGGCCTGGCCGCTGTTCACGCGCAACCTGTCTGAACAGTTCGAGGCGCGGCTGTCGCTGGTGGAGGTGCTCGACAGCCCGAGCCTCTTCCTGTCCGGCATGGCCGGCAGCCGGATCCCCATCGCGGTCTCGCACGGCGAGGGCCGGGCTGACTTCTCCTCCCGGGGTGACGCGCAGGCCGTGCACCGCGCCCTGCGTTTCGTCGACCATCACGGGCGGCCCACGCAGGCCTACCCCGCCAACCCGAATGGCAGCCCCGAGGGCCTGACAGGCGTGACGACCGCCGACGGCCGCTTCACCGCCTTGATGCCGCACCCCGAGCGTGTCTTCCGCCATGCCCAGATGAGCTGGACCCCGGGCGACGTGTCCGCGCTGAGCCCGTGGATGCACATGTTCCGCAACGCCCGGCGCTGGGTGGCGTGAGAAACTGGCTGCCATGAGCGAGCTCGTCGTCCGCCGGCTTCTGGTCGACCTCAAGACGCCGATTCCACGACGCTGGAACGGCGGAGACGCCTTCCGCAGTGCGCTCTTCAACGCCCTGTCGATGAGCTTTCCGGCCGGCGAGCAGACCTTCATCGACTCCATGCGCATGGGGCTGGCTCGGCTGGCGCAGCGCGACCCCGTTGCCCATGCGCGCTTCGAGCCCCAGGCGCGCGGCTTCATCGGCCAGGAAGCCACGCACCGCCGGGTGCACGAGCTCTTCAACGCCCACCTGGCCGCCCAAGGCCTCGTCAACCACTGGGAGCCCCGCATCCACCGGCGCCTGGCGCGGCTGAAGCGGCTCGCCGGCGACGAGCCCCGGGCGTGGCTGGCCGTCACCGCCGCCACCGAGCACCTCACGGCGCTGCTGGCCGAGCACCTGCTGGAGCACCCTCAGATGCTCCAGGGGGCCGAGCCGCGGCTGCGCGACCTGTGGCTGTGGCATTCGAGCGAGGAGAGCGAGCACCGCTGCACCGCCTTCGACCTGTACCAGGCGCTGGGCGGCAGCGACAAGTGGCGCCGGCGCTTCTTTCGCCTGGTCACGTGGCACTTCCTCACCGACCTTGTGCGCCAGACGCTGCACAACCTCTGGCGTGACGGCGCCCTGTGGCAGCTGGCCACCTGGCGCAGTGCGTGGCGGACGCTCTTCGGTCGCCAAGGCGGCATCGTGCGCCTGCAGTGGCGCGCGTGGCGGCGCTACTTTCGCGCCGACTTCCATCCCTCCCAGGGCGATGGCACGCGCGCGCAGCGCTGGCTGACGGAACACGCGAGTCTCGCGCCGCCTGTTCGGGGCTGATTGAGGCTGCGCCGCGCCAGCCGGGCGCCGGTCACTCCTGAACGACGGGCGCCGGGCGCGTGCGGTAGAAGGTCAGCGGCTGCGACTTCGCCTCGCGCAGCACGTTGCGGCGCATGCGCCCCACGACATGCATCTCGCAGGGCTTGCAGTCGAAGCGCAGGGTCAGCCGATCGTTGCCGTGCACCAGCGTCAGCGGCTCGGCCCGCACCGTGCCCTGCACGCCCACCACGCCCTTGGCCTGCTTCGGGCACAGGCTCAGCGACCAACGCACGCAGTGCTTGGTGATCATCAGGCTCGCCTCGCCCAGCTCCTCGTGGCTCTCGTAGGCCGCCCCGACCACCTTCACGCCGTGGCGCGCGTAGAAGGCCGCCGCCTGGCTGTTGTAGACGTTGGCCAGATAGCTCAGCGTGTCCTCGGGGTAGGGCACGGGCGGCTCCACGGCAGGCGCGCGGGCCAGGGGCTCGAATGCAGCGGCGCGCGCCGCCTCGAGCGATGCGATGGCCTCGCGCCGCAGCGTGTTGGCCAGGCTCGCCGGGACGAACCAGGCCCGATCGGAGGCGGATGGGGATGGCCCGCGGTGCGACGAGGACGGCCAAGATGCAGCGGGCGTGTCGAGGATCTCGACCTCGTACGCCTCGAAGCTCGTGCCGCCCAGCCGCACCAGTTGTGCCTTCAGGCTCTCCCGGGCGCGCGAGGCGTCGCGCGCGGGTTCATGGGGATGGGGCGCGGCGGCATGGCCGCGGTGGCCTTCGTCGTCGAGCACCTCGAGCGCGAAGCCCTCCGGCGTGGCCTGCCAGCGCATGCGCACCCCGATGCGGCGCTGCGCCGAATCGCGCCCGAGCAGCCGCTCCCAGGCCATGTCGCGGTTGCGGCTCAGGGCGGTGCCGCGCTGCAGGTCCTTCAGTGTCGATGTGGCACCGCCCGGCACGTTCGGGAAGACGCGCCAGCCCACCCCGCCCAGCGGTTGCGCCACGTTCACGGGCACGCCCTGCAGCTCGCCCTGCAGGTCCCACCAGGTGAGCGCGTCGCCGTTGTGCAGCGCGTCGTCGGCCTGCGCGAGCTGGACATCGAAGTGCTCCTTGCCCACCGCCAGCACGTGCCCCACCGGCGTGCCGGCGTGCTTGGGCGTGTCGAACGCACCGATGTCGATCTGGCGGCCGTTGACGAAGTAATCGGTGGCACCGCGGTTGAAGTTGCGTGCGGGGTCGGGCACGAAGAAGTGGCGCGTGCGGCCCGAGGAGGCGCGCCGCAGCGCGCTCGCGCCGACCCGAGGCAAGCCGGTATCGTCGGTGTGGCCCGCTTCACCGGCCTCGATCAGCGCATCGAAGAGCTGGCGGTAGTGGGCGGTGACGTTCTTCACGTAGCCCATGTCCTTGTAGCGGCCCTCGATCTTGAAGCTGCGGATGCCCGCATCCACCAGCAGTGCCAGGTTGGCGCTCTGGTCGTTGTCCTTCAGGCTCAGCACGTGCTTGTCGTGCGCGACGATGCGGCCCTGCGTGTCGGTGACGGTGTAGGGCAGGCGGCACTCCTGCGAGCAGCTGCCCCGGTTGGCGCTGCGCCCGGTGTGGGCGTGGCTGATGAAGCACTGGCCGCTGTAGGCCACGCACAGCGCGCCATGGATGAAGAACTCGAGTACGGCGCTGTCGACTTCGCGGGTGATGGCCTGGATCTGGCGCAGATCCAGCTCGCGCGCCAGCACCATCTGCGAGAAACCCACGTCCTGCAGGAAGCGGGCCTTCTCGGGCGTGCGGATGTCGGTCTGCGTGCTTGCATGCAGCTGCATGGGCGGCAAGTCGAGCTCGAGCAGGCCCATGTCCTGCACGATGAGCGCGTCCGCACCGGCTGCGTGCAGCTGCCAGGCCAGCGCGCGCGCAGGCTCGAGTTCGTCGTCGCGCAGGATGGTGTTGAGCGTGACGAAGATGCGCGCGTGGTAGCGGTGCGCGTGGCGGGCCAGGCGCTCGATGTCGGCCAGCGTGTTGCTGGCCTTGTCGCGGGCACCGAAGCCGGGGCCGCCGATGTAGACGGCGTCCGCCCCGTGGTTCACGGCCTCGATGCCGATGTCGGCATCGCGTGCCGGGGCGAGCAGCTCGAGTTCGGCGCGCGGCATGGCGGGCGCTCCCGAGGTGGGGTCAGAGCGAGCGCAGCCGCTGGGCCGCCGCGTCGATGGAGGCACGCAGCGACGCGTAGTCGTGGTGCACCGGAAACTGCGGGAACTGCGCGACGATGCTCTCGGGCGGATGAATGAAGAAGCCCGCATCGGCTGCTGCCAGCATGCCGGTGTCGTTGAAGGAGTCGCCTGCGGCCAGCACCTGGAAGTTCAGGCCCTTGAAGGCATTGACGGCATGGCGCTTCGGATCGGGCTGGCGCAGCCGGTAGCCGGTCACGAATCCTGCCTCGTCGACCTCGAGCCGGTGGCACAGCAGGGTCGGGCGGCCGAGCTGACGCATCAGCGGGTCGGCGAACTCGTAGAAGGTATCCGACAGGATCACGACCTGGTAGTGCGCGCGCAGCCCGTCCAGGAAGTCCTGCGCTCCGGGAAGGGGCCCCATGCCGGCGATCACGGCCTGGATGTCGGCGAGCTTGAGGCCGCGCTCGCGCAGCAAACCGATGCGAAAGCGCATGAGCTTGCCGTAGTCGGGCTCGTCGCGCGTGGTGCGGCGCAGCTCCGGGATGCCTGTGCGCTCGGAAAAGGCAATCCAGATCTCGGGGACGAGGACCCCTTCGAGGTCGAGGCAGACGACTTGCATGGCGCGGGCAACCGGGGCGGTGGCAATCGGGCGGGGGCCCGCATCTTAGCCCCGCGCGCCGCGCGCTTCACTCGCCGGCCACGAGCGTCACCGTCTGCTTGCGCAGGCTGCCGTTGCGCCAGACGCTGAGCGTCACCGTCTCGCCCGGGGCGCGGCGCTCCAGCAGCGTGAGCATGTCGTCGAGATCCTTGACGGGCTCGTTGTCCACCGCCGTGATCACGTCCCCGCCCACGATCTCGCCGCCAGAGGCGCGCCGAAACGGCTGCAGGCCCGCGCGCGCGGCCGGTCCGGAGCCAGCGACCTGCACGAGCACGATCCCGGCGGGCAGGTTCAGGGCCCGGTTCAGGCCCGCCTGGCCGGCGGTGATGCCGATGGCCGGGCGCACGAAGCGGCCGTCCCGGATCAACCGGGGCACGATGCGGTTGATCTCGTCCACCGGGATGGCAAAGCCGATGCCCGCGCTCGCGCCACTGGGGCTGTAGATGGCGGTGTTCACGCCGATCAGCCTTCCGGCGGAGTCCAGCAGCGGCCCGCCCGAATTGCCGGGGTTGATCGCCGCATCGGTCTGGATGACGCCCCGGATCGTGCGCTGATTGACCGACTCGATCTCGCGGTTGAGCGCGCTCACGATGCCGGTGGTGAGTGTCTGGTCCAGGCCGAAGGGATTGCCGATCGCGTAGACCTTCTGACCCACGACAAGGTCGCGACTCGTGCCCAGCGGCAACGGCGGGGCCTGGGTGGCCGGCACCTCGATGCGCAGCACGGCCAGGTCGCGGTCAGGAAAGGCGCCCACGAGCGCGGCCTTGTGCGTGCTCTGGTCCGACAGCGTCACGCGCGCGGCACTCGCGCCCTGGATGACGTGGAAGTTGGTGACGATGTGGCCGCGCTCGTCCCAGACGAAGCCCGTGCCGGTGCCGCGCGGCACCTGTTGCGTGTTGAGGGAGAAGAAGTCGCGCTGCACCTCGAGCGTCGTGATGTGCACCACCGAGGGCGAGGTGCGACGAAAGACGTCGATCTGCGCCTGCTCGTCGGCCAGCAGCGGGCCACGCGGCGTGACGGTGCGCGGCGAGGTCTCGGTTCGGCTTTCCACCAGACGCGGCAACCCGAAGCCCGCCGCGGCGGCGACGCTCGCACCGACGACCAGCAGCAGCCAGCGCGGGGCGCGGTGGATGGTGGGGCCAACGAATGCGCGGGATGCGGGCCCGCCCGCCATCAAGCCTGCGGTGCCCGGTGGCAAGGAGGTCGGGTAGGGCAGGGGGGGCAGGGAAGGCGCTGGCCTGCCGTCGTCGCGCGGTGGGGTCGGATCCATGGGCGCGAAGATGGGGCCGGATCGGGTGCGCGCAAGACCCGCGCGCCAGCCAGGGCGAGCCGCCCTGCGCCGCGGCCTCAGGTCACGATGTAGGCAGCCGCCGCGGTTGCGATCAACGTGCCCTCGTCGTTGACAAGGCGCATCTGTGTGGAGCCCACCCGCCCGCCCAGCCGCGTGACCTCTGCCATCGCCTCGAAGCTTCGACCGATGCCCGGACGCAGGTAGTCCACGCGCAGGTCGATCGTGCCCATGCGCGCGAAGCGCTGAAGCGCCTGTGCCGGGGTGTCGTGAGGATGTCGCTCGATGGCGGCCACCAGCACGGCCAGACCTCCCATGGCGTCGAGCACCGACGCGGTGACTCCACCGTGCAGCCGGCCCTGCGAGGCCGTCCCCACGAGTTCGGGCTTCATGGTCACGCGGCCGCGCACGGCACCAGGCTGGGCCGACACGATGCGCAGGCCCAGCACCTGGTTGAAGGGAATGCCTCGCTCGAAGATCTCCACGAGCCCGGCCTCGATCTCGGCCTGCTCGGCAGCGGTGCGCGGCCGCGGTGGCGGCCCGGATGCCTGCACGTTCATGCGCCGGGCATCTGGCAGGGCGGCAGGCTGCGGGGCCGGGCGGGCGTCAACGCAGCACCTCGGGCGTGACGGCGCGGTGGAAGCCGTCGAAGGCCACACTGCGCGAGTCTGCAGGCAGCGGGAAGATCGCGCTGCCCAGGGAGGCCGCGCCGTCGATCTGCAGCGTCACGCCGGTGATGAAGGACGCCGCCGGAGAGAGCAGGAACACGATGGCTGCGCTCACCTCGGCTTCCACGCCCATGCGGCGCAGCGGCACGTGCTGCCGCAGCTTCGGAATCAGGGCCTGTATTGCCCCGCGGTAGGTGTCCATCCCCGAGGAAGCGATCCAGCCCGGTGCCACGGCATTCACCCGCACCCCGGCGTGCGCCCACTCGAAGGCAGCGCTTTGTGTGAGGTTGCTCATGCCGGCCCGCGCGGCGCCGGAGTGCGCCATGCCGGGCATGCCGTTGCGGAAGTCGGCCGTCATGTTGACGATGGCCCCGCCGTGGCGCTGCATGCACTGCGTGAACAGCTCGCGCATCATGAGGAAGCCGCCGGTGAGGTTGTTGGCCACCACCGCGTCGAAGCCCTTCTTCGAGATGGCCAGCATGGGCGAGGGGAACTGCCCGCCTGCGTTGTTGACCAGGCCGGTGACCGGGCCCAGGCGCTCCAGCATCCCGGCCACGCCCGTGCGTACGGCTTCCTCGTCCCGGATGTCGAAGGCAACCGGATGGGCTTCGCCGCCGTCCTCGCGGATCTCGGCGGCCACCTGCTCGAGGCGCTCGGCGCGCCGGCCGCTGATCACCACGCGCGCGCCCAGGCTGGCGAGCTCGTGTGCGGTGCAGCGGCCGATGCCGCTGCCGCCGCCGGTGACCCAGACCGCCTGGCCTGCAAACAGCCCAGGCCGGAACACGCTGCGGTAGCCGGCGGTGGCGGGAGGCTTGGGGGAATCACTCATCTTGGCCACGGGGAGGAGGCGGCGGGCGACCCGGCCAGCCCGTTACGATCACTGCACCGGACGCCTCACCTTCCAAAGGATTCTCCCATGGACATGCCCGCCATCACCGAAGCGCTGCGCAGCAAGTTCGCCTCGGGCGGGGGCCTTGGCGCCACGCTCATGTTCGACTGCGGCGAGGAGGGCGTCATCGTGATCGACGGCCGGGCCGAGCCGCACACGGTGGCCAACACGCGCATCGAGGCCGACTGCACCGTCACCATCTCGCGCGAGAACCTGCTCGCGCTGATGGCCGGCGAGCTCGATCCGATGATGGGCTTCATGACCGGGCAGTTCCGCGTCTCCGGCGACATGGGCGTGGCGCTCAAGCTGCAGCGCCTGGCCTAGCCCATGCGCCCGCTGCCACGCGCGCGGCCCGGCGGGGCGACGCGCGCCGCTGCGCCCATCGACGGGGCCCGCCTTGCCCGCTGATCGCGCGCCCGGCGGCCCGCGCCACGCGCGCCTGGATGCACTTCGGGGTGCGGCGATCGTGTGGATGGCCGCCTTCCACCTGTGCTTCGACCTGAACCACTTCGGCTGGTTCATGCCGCGGCAGGATTTCTATGCCGATCCGTTCTGGACCACCCAGCGCACCGCGATCGTGTCGCTGTTCCTCTTCTGTGCGGGTCTGTCGCAGGCGGTGGCCTGGCAGTCAGGACAGGCGCCGGCGCGCTTTTGGCGCCGCTGGGCGCAGGTGGCGGGTTGCGCGGTGCTCGTCTCGATCGGCTCGGCGCTGATGTTCCCGCACAGCTGGATCAGCTTCGGCGTGCTGCACGGCATCGCGGTGATGCTGTTGCTGCTGCGGTTGGCGGCGCCGCTGGGCAGGTGGCTGTGGCTGCTGGGCGCGCTCGCGCTCGTGCTGCCCTGGCTCGTGCAGCACCCCTTCTTCGACAGCCGCTGGACGAACGCGGCGGGCCTGGTCACGCGCAAGCCCGTCACGGAGGACTACGTGCCGGTGCTGCCGTGGCTGGCCGCCATGGCGTGGGGGTGTGCGGCCGGGCAGCTCGTGCTCGCCCGGGCCCCGAAACTGCTGGCGGGCGCGCTGCCGCCAGTGCTGCTGCCGCTGGCCGCGCTCGGGCGCTGGCCGCTGACCTTCTACATGCTGCACCAGCCGCTGCTGATTGCAGTCGTCGGGGCTGCTACGCTGCTGGCACGATGAAACCGACCCAGCTGCTTTTCGGCTTCCATGCCGTCGGCGTGCGCCTGAAGGTGGCGCCGCAATCCGTGCTCGAGGTGCACGTGGACGCCACGCGGCGAGACGCACGCATGCGCCAGTTCGTCGAGCGCGCGCAGGCTGCAGGCTGCCGCCTGCACGACAGCGACGACGACCGGCTCACGCGCCTGGCGGGCACGGGTCGCCACCAGGGCGTGGTGGCGCGCGTGCAGCCGCTCAAGCCCGCACACTCCCTGGACGACCTGCTCGATGCGGCCGAGGCTGCCGGCCGCGGCCCCGCGCTGCTGCTGGTGCTTGACGGCGTGACCGATCCGCACAACCTGGGTGCCTGCCTGCGCACGGCTGACGGCGCTGGCGCACATGCGGTAATCGCCCCGAAGGACCACGCCGTGGGCTTGGGGCCGACGGTGGCCAAGGTGGCCAGCGGCGCAGCCGAGACGGTGCCCTACCTGATGGTGACCAACCTCGCTCGCACGCTGGGCGAGCTCAAGGAACGCGGGATCCGTGTCGTGGGCACGAGCGACGACGCCCCCGTCACGGTGCACGAGGTGCCGCTCGAGGGCCCCGTGGCGCTGGTGCTCGGAGCCGAAGGTGCGGGCATGCGCATGCTCACGCGCCGCACCTGCGACGAGCTCGTGCGCATCCCGATGGCCGGTGCCGTCGAGAGCCTGAACGTCTCGGTGGCGGCGGCCGTGTGCCTGTACGAGGCCGTGCGGCAGCGCCGCCTGGCATCTGCGCCCCCGACCTGAGGCCTCAGACCCAGCCCAGTGCGCCTGCGAGCGCGCCAGCGGCCATCGGCCACAGCGGGCTCAGCCGGGTACGCAGCATCACGGCCACGGTGGCGCCGATGAGGGTCCACGCCGCCGGCTGGCTGCGTGCCGGCTCGGCCAGCACCCAGCCGGTGGACAGCAGCAGCCCGATCGTCACGGGCGCCAGGCCCTGTACGAATGCGCGCACGCCCGGGGCGTCGCGGCGCGGCTCGACCCAGCGCGAGAAGTTGAGGGCCACGAGGGTGGAAGGCAGCAGCGAGCCTCCGAGTGCGGCCACCACCCCCGCGAGCCCGGCCACGTTGAAGCCGATGACCGCCACGAACAGCACATTCGGCCCGGGCGCCGCCTGGGCCAGCGCGATTGAGCCGTTGAACTGCGCATCGGAGAGCCAGCCACGCTGTTCCACCACCCAGCGGTGCATCTCGGGCACCGTGGTGATGGCCCCTCCGATGGCCAGCAGGGACAGCAGCGCGAAATGCACGAAGAGCTGCGCATAGTCGGCCGCCCCCAGGCCCATCGGGCCGAAGAGCAGCGCGTTCATGCGGCCGGGCGGCCCAGCCGCCAGCGCGCCAGCGCCCAGGCGGCCAGCCCGATGACGGGCAGCACCGCCACGAGCGGCCAGCGCATGACGCCGATGGCTGCCGCGGTGGCAGCCACGAGCGCGAAGCAGGCCCCCCCTGCCAGCACATTGCGCGAGAGGGCGCCGACCAGGCGCAGCGCGGTGGCTACGATCAGGCCTGCGGCCACCAGGCTCATGCCCCGGAGCGCGCCGGCCGCCAGGGGAGAAGCCGCGCCCTGTTGCCACAGCCAGGCCAGCACCAGCACGATGAGCAGCGGCACGGCCATCACGCCCGTCAGTGCCGCGAAGGCGCCGCGCCAGCCGAAGCACCGGTCGCCGTAGATCAGCGCCATGTTCACGATGTTCGGGCCCGGGAGCACCTGGCCGATGGACAGGAGCTCCAGGAAGGCATCCTTGCTCATCCAGCCACGGCGCTCGACGAGTTCGCGCTGTGCGACCGCCAGCACGCCACCAAAGCCCTGCAGCGCCAGGTGATTGAAGGCCAGGAAGAGCGCGCCTGGACTGCCAGGGCCGCGGCCTCCCGCCTCGCTCACCGGTTCACCTTGAGCGCCTCGGGGTTGACGATGCGCGTGGGCTCGCCGCGCAGGAAGTTGAGGACGTTCTCGAAGGCGGTGCGGAAATAGAGCTCGTAGCTGTCCTGCTCGACGTAGCCGATGTGCGGCGTGCACACGGCGTTCTCCATGCGCAGCAGGGGGTGCCCCTGGAGGATGGGCTCGACCTCGAAGACATCGATCGCCGCCATGCCGGGGCGCCCCCGGTTGAGCGCAGCCACGAGCGCTCCCTCCTCCACGAGCTCGGCGCGCGAGGTGTTGACGAAGAGGGAGGCAGGCTTCATCAGTGCGAGGTCCTGCGCGCGCACGAGTCCGCGGGTGGTCGGTGTCAGGCGCAGGTGAATGCTCAGCACGTCGCTTTGCTCGAAGAGCGCCTCGCGCGATTCCGCCAGGGCACAGCCGGCCGCTGCGGCGCGCTCGCGTGAGCTCGAGCTCGCCCAGATCACCACGTTCATGCCAAAGGCGCGGCCGTAGCCGGCCACGAGCTCGCCGATGCGGCCGAAGCCCCAGATTCCGAGCGTCTTGCCCTTGAGCACCATGCCCAGGCCGAAGTTCGCGGGCATCGAGCCCGCCTTGAGGCCACTTTGCTGCCAGGCGCCGTGCTTGAGGTTGCCGATGTACTGGGGCAGCCGCCGTGTCGCAGCCATGATCAGCGCCCAGGTGAGCTCGGCCGGAGCCGTGGGCGATCCCACCCCCTCGGCCACGGCGATGCCCATGCGCGAGCAGGTTTCCAGGTCGATGTGCGGGCCGACCTTGCCCGTCTGGGAGATCAGCTTCAGGCGCGGGAGCTTCTCCAGCAGCGCCCGCGTGAGGTGCGTGCGTTCCCGGATCAGCACCACCACGTCGGCATCGCGCAGCCGCACGGCCAGCTGGCCGTTGCCCTTCACGGTGTTGGTGAAGACCTTGGCGTTGAGCTGTTCCATCAGCGACGCGCAGCGCAGCTTGCGCACCGCGTCCTGATAGTCGTCGAGGATGATGACGTTCATGGACGTCGGGATTGTGCCCTGAGCCCGGGCCGACGGCTGGCCGGCCGAGAACGACGTGGCGCTCAAAGGGCCCCGCCTGGGCGGGAGCGATCAGCGCGGCTGGCGCCCGCTGAAGTGACGGTTCAGGGTGGAGACGCGGCGCTCGGCTTCTGTCTGCGAGTGTTGCAGCGAAACGGCGGAGTAGAGGTCGGAGCGAAGGTGCCAGAGGTCGCGCAGCGACGCCGCCTTGGCAATGCGCTGGCGCAGCATCGCGGTGCGGCCGGGGTCGAGGTCGTCGAGCATGGAGACGAATTCGGCACGCACGGCGGAGAGCCGCCCGATCGGCACCCGGCCTTCGTCGGTACCGGCCGAGACGATCCAGCCGATCAGCCGCTGCCAGCCCGAAACCGGGCTCGGCAGCATCGCCGGTGGCGGCACCTCGCCACGCAAACGGCTCGAAGCCCTGAAGCGGTTGCGCCGGTCACGGGAGGTGGAGGAGAACACTTCTCCACTATCGGAACCCGGGGCGCGAACTTGATCGGGTGTGACCGGCTGAAAGTGTGGCGGATTACCGAGAATGGCCTTCCTGCGCCCCGGCGGGCCCGCGGCCCGCCCCACCGCAGGCGGGCCTCACATGAGCATCGTGTTGCGGATCAGGCCCACGGCGATGCCTTCCAGGGCGAAGGTGGCGTCATCGGGTGGCACGACGATGGGTTCGAAGTCCGGGTTCTCGGGGAGCAGCTCGATGTGACCGCGCACGCGGCGCAGCCGCTTGACCGTGACGTCGTCACCGAGCCGGGCGACCACGATCTGGCCGTTCTTGGCGTCGCTGGCCTTCTGCACGGCCAGCAGGTCGCCGTCGAGGATGCCGGCATCGCGCATGCTCATGCCGCGCACCTTCAGAAGGTAGTCGGGCCGCCTGGCGAACATCGTGGCCTCGACCAGATAGCTCTGGTCGATGTGCTCCTGCGCCAGGATGGGCGAGCCCGCCGCCACGCGCCCGACCAGGGGCAGCGAGAGCTGCGCCAGGCTCGGCAGGGGCAGGCTGAACTGCTTGCCCACCGGGCTCATGCGCGCATCGTGCAGTGCGCGCAATGTGTCAGACTTCAACCGGATGCCGCGCGAGGTGCCGCTGACGAGCTCGATCACGCCCTTGCGGGCCAGCGCCTGCAGGTGCTCCTCGGCCGCGTTGGGGGAGCGAAACCCGAGCTCCGCGGCAATCTCCGCGCGCGTGGGCGGGGCGCCCGTGCGTGCGATGGTGCTCTGCACGAGATCGAGGATCTGCTGCTGACGGTCGGTGAGCTTGGGGCTTTCCATGCCGGGCCTGTCGTTTTGTCCAGTTACTGTATTTTCATCCAGAAGAGGCGCCGATGGCAAGTGCCGGGGCATGCACGGTGATCCTGGGCACGGGCGGCACGATCGCCGGCCGGGCCGAGGCACCTTCAGAGGCGTTGCGCTACACGGCCGCGCAGATCGGGGTGGCGGAGCTGGTGCGGGCGGTGCCGGCGCTGGCGGGGGTGCCCCTGGAGGCCGAGCAGGTGGCCCAGGTGGACAGCAAGGACATGGGCCCGCCCGTGTGGACCTCTCTCGCGCAGGCGGCCGCGCGCCACCTGGCGCGCGAGGAGGTGTCGGGCCTTGTCATCACACACGGCACCGACACGCTGGAGGAGACCGCCTACCTGCTGCACAGGCTGCTTGCACCTGCCAAGCCGGTGGTGCTCACGGCGGCCATGCGCCCGGCAACGTCCCTGCAGGCTGACGGGCCGGCCAACCTCTGCGATGCGGTGACGGTGGCCCGCACCGCAGGTGCGCGCGGCGTCATGGTCGTCGTGGCCGGCAGCGTGTTCCACCCCGAGGCCGTGCGCAAGCACCACACCTGGCGGCTCGATGCCTTCGCCGCGGGTGACGAAGGTGCGCTGGGACAGGTCGTGGACGGCGCCATGCGCCGCCATCGCGAGTGGCCAGCGCCTGCCCACCCTGGCCCGGGGGCGGGCCTGCTGCCTGCGGCGGGCACGCCTTGGCCGCGGGTGGAGATCGTGACCAGCCACGCCGGTGCCGACGGGCGGCTCGTCGAGCTGCTGTGTGCCGATGGCGTGGACGGGCTGGTGCTGGCCGCAACAGGCAATGGCACCCTGTCGGAGCCCCTGGAGAGGGCGGCGCGGCGGGCGCTGCAGGCGGGCGTTGCCGTGTGGCGGGCCAGCCGATGCGCGGCTGGCGGGGTGGTCGGCGCGGCTTTCGACGAGGGTGCGGACGGCCTCGTGCCGGCGGGCTCGCTCAGCCCGGCACAGACCCGCGTGGCGCTCACGCTGGCGCTGCTGGAGCGGCGCGCCCGGTCGCGCTGAAGCTGACGCGGCCGAGACGGCCAAGGCAGCCAAGGCGGCCAAGGCAGCCGGCGCATGGTCTGCCCGCACCGTCGGCCGGGTTGGGGTGAGCTGCAGGCGTGCCTCAGGTGGACGCGGCGCCCAGGGTCTCCAGTTCGGCTTGCAGTTCCAGCCAGCGCTCCTCGAGCACCGCCACCTCCGCCAGCACGTGGTTGAGCCGCCTGCCGTCATCGGCGATGGCCTGGGGCGTGAGACCACCGCCGGAGAGCCGGCCCTCGAGCTCGGCGCGCTCGGCGGCGAGCTTCTCGAGCCGCGTGTCGATCCCCTGCAGCTCCACGCGCAAGGGGCGGGTGCGTGCCGCCAGGGCCTGGCGCTGCTCGGCACTGCGCCGGCGTTCGTCGCGCGAAGCCCCTGGCCCAGCCGCTCCGCCCGGTCCGCCCGGTCCGCCCGGTCCGCCCGGGGCGGCCCCGGCCTTTCCCGGGCCACCTGGTGCGCGAGCTCGGGTCGCGCTGTTGGAGGTGTTGGAGGCGCCGGCGGAGGAGGTCGCGCCGGGCAGTGCCGGGCCGCCAGCCGGCGCGCCCTGCGCCGCAGCCGGCCCGCCCCGGGCGCGCTCGCGCGAGAGCTCCAGCAGCCAGCGCTGGTAGTCGTCCAGGTCGCCCTCGAAGGGCGTGACGCCGCCGCGCGCGACGAGCCAGAACTCGTCGCAGACCTCGCGCAGCAGAGCCCGGTCGTGGCTCACGAGCAGCACCGTGCCTTCGAAGCCGTTGAGCGCCACCGAGAGCGCCTCGCGCGTGGCCAGGTCGAGGTGGTTCGTGGGCTCGTCGAGCAGCAGCAGGTTCGGGCGTTGCCACACGAGCATGGCCAGCACGAGCCGCGCACGCTCGCCGCCGGAGAGCGTGCCCACCGGCTGATGGACCATGTCACCCTCGAAGCGGAACTGACCCAGGTGGTTGCGCAGGCCCTGCTCGCGGGTGTCGGCTCCCGGCGGCGGGCGCTCTCGCGCGAGCCGCACCATCATCTGGAGTGCCGTGTCGTCGGCGTGCAGCAGATCGAGTTCCTGCTGCGCGAAGTAGCCGATGGCCAGTCCCTTGCCTGCAGTGGCCGTGCCTGCCAGGAACGGGAGTACGCCCGCCAGGGTCTTGACGAGCGTGGATTTGCCCTGGCCGTTGGCGCCCAGGATGCCGATGCGCTGGCCGGCGCGCACGGTGCGCGTGACGTCGCGCACCACGGCCGTGGAACCGTAACCGCAGACCACGTCGCGCAGGGCGAGCATCGGGTCGGGCAGGCTCGGTGGCTCCGGGAAGTCGAAGGCCAGGTCGCCTGCCGTGAGCACCGGGGCCAGCCGCTCCATGCGCTCGAGGGCCTTGACGCGGCTTTGCGCCTGGCGCGCCTTCGTCGCCTTGGCCTTGAAGCGGTCGATGAAGCGTTGCAGCCGGACGATGCGCTCCTGCTGCCGGTCAAAGGCGGCGCGCGCCTGCGAGAGCCGCTCGGCGCGCAGCGCTTCGAATGCGCTGTAGCCGCCGCCATAGCGCGTCAGCGTCGAGTCGTCCAGGTGCCACGTGATCTGCGTGACCGCGTCCAGGAACTCCCGGTCGTGGCTGATCACGAGCAGGGTGCCTGGCCAGCGCTGCAGCCAGTTCTCGAGCCACACCAGGGCATCGAGGTCGAGGTGGTTCGTCGGCTCGTCCAGCAGCAGCAGCTGCGACGGGCACATGAGCGCGCGGGCGAGCTGCAGCCGCATGCGCCAGCCGCCGGAGAAGCTGTTGACCGGTGCATCCAGCTGCTCCACGCGAAAGCCCAGCCCCAGCAGCATGGCCTGGGCCCGGGCCGGAGCATCGAAGGCGCCCGCCTCCTCGAGCGCGAGGAGGGCCTCGGCGATCGCATTGCCGTCGTCGCTGGCCTGTGCCTGCTCGAGTGCGGCGCGTGCCCGCTGCAAGGGGGCGTCGCCCTGGAGCACGAACTCGGTGGCGCCCTCGGCCGTCTCGGGCATGTCCTGCGCGACCTCGGCGATCTGCCAGCCAGCGGGCACCTGCACGTCGCCCTGGTCGGCATGCAGCCGCTCGGCCAGCAGCGCAAACAGGCTCGACTTGCCCGCGCCGTTGCGACCGACCAGGCTCGCCTTGTCGCCCGGGTTGAGCGTGAAGTCCGCGCGCTCGAGCACCACTTTCACGCCGCGTCGCAGCGTCACCCCGCGCAGCGTGATCATCGTTCGAGCGCCTCGCGCGTCAGCAGCAGCACCGGATCGTCGCCGGCGCTCGTGGGCAGCCACACCGGCTCGAGTTCGGGAAAGGCCGCCTCGAAGTGCTCGCGCTCATGGCCGATCTCCAGAACGAGCACGCCCTGAGCACCCAGGTGACGCTGCGGGTTGGCGCGCAGCTCCCCGAGCAGCCCGCGCACGAAGTCCATGCCGTCGTCCCCGCCGTCCAGGGCCATCGCCGGCTCTGCCCGGTACTCCGGCGGCAGGCGGGCCATCGAGGTACGCGGCACGTACGGCGGGTTGCACAGGATCAGGTCGTAGGGGCCGCGCGCGGCTGCCAGCCCGTCGCCCTGGCGCAGCGTGATGCGCGTGCCCAGTGCGTGCCGCTCGACGTTGCGGGATGCCACTTCCAGCGCCGGCCCGCTCAGGTCCGTTGCGTCCACCTGTGCCTGCGGCCAGGCCATGGCCGCCAGCACCGCGAGGCTGCCGTTGCCGGTGCACAGGTCCAGGACATGCCGGGGCTCGGCCGCCAGCCACGGCTCGAGCGTGCCCTCGCCAATCAGCTCCGCGACGTACGAGCGCGGCACGATCGTGCGCTCGTCCACGTGGAAGGGCACGCCCTGCAGCCACGCCTCCCCGGTGAGGTAGGCAGCGGGCTGGCGCGTGTCGATGCGCTGCGCCACCAGTTCCTCGCAGCGGCTCGCATCCCCGGGCGACACGGGGCGGTCGGCCACCTCGTCCAGCGAATCGAGGGGCCAGCCCAGCCGCCACAGCACGAGCCAGGCGGCCTCGTCGAAGGCGCAGCCGGTGCCATGGCCGTAGCTGACGCCGGCGGCCTCCAGCCGCGCCTGGCAGCGCTCGACGAGTTCGAGGATGGTCACGGCGCGGGCCGTGCGCGCAACGCGCGTGCGCCGCTCACGCTCCGGCCCGCGGCTGGCGTTGCACGGGCGGGAGCTCCCTGGCAGCCTCGCGCACCTCGACGACGAAGTCGGTGTAGGCGGCGGGCTCGGCCTCGCGCGGGCCGGCGGGCCGGCCGCCCGCCCCCGCATGGGCCGCATCACCGAGGTTCTGGAGCTTCCACATGAGGTTGGCCGGGGAGTCGGCATAGGCAACCGCCTCGTCCTGGGCCACGAGGCGATCGGTGACCAGGCGGATCAGGTCCTGCTCGAAGGTCTGGGAGCCCGGCGCCATCGACACCTCCATGGCCTCCTTGACCCCGATGAAGTCGCCCCGCTCGATCATCTCGGAGACGAGCTTGGTGTTGCGCAGCATCTCAACGGCCGGCACGCGGCCACCGGCCAGCGCGCGCAGCAGCCGCTGCGACACGATCGCCCGCAGCGCTGCGGAGAGATCCGACAGCAGCGCCGTGCGGGAGTCGTGCGGGTAGAAGCTCAAAATCCGGCCCAGCGCGTGGACGCTGTTGTTGGCGTGCAGCGTGGCCAGGACGAGGTGGCCCGAAAGGGCCATCGACAGGGCAGCGCTCATGGTCTCGCGGTCGCGGATCTCGCCGATCAGGATGCAGTCGGGCGCCTGGCGCAGGGCATTGCGCAGCGCCGTCTGGAGGGACTCGGTGTCGCGACCCACCTCCCGCTGGTTGATGATAGATCGCTTGTTGGTGAACAGGAACTCGATCGGATCCTCGATCGTCAGGATGTGGCCGGTCATCTGCTGGTTGCGCCACTCCAGCATCGATGCAAGCGTGGTGCTCTTGCCTGTGCCGGTGGCGCCAGCCATGAGTACAAGGCCGCGCTTTTCCAGGACGAGATCCGACAGTTCGCGTGGCAGGCCGAGCTCCTCGGGTACCGGCACGTTTCCCGGGATGCACCGCAGCACCGCAGCGAGCGTGCCGCGCTGCTGGAAGGCCGAGATGCGAAAGCTTCCGATGCCGGGCAGGCCGATCCCGGTGTTGAGCTCGCGGTGCTTGTCGAGCTCCTCGAGCTGGCTCGGCTTGAGCACCTCGGCCAGGAGATTGCGCATCTGCCCGGCAGAGATCAGCTGTTCCGACAGCTGCACGATCTGTCCGTCGATGCGGATCAGGATCGGGGTGTTGACGGCCAGATAGACGTCCGAGGCGCCTCGCTCGGCCATCAGTTGCAGCACGCGTTCCATGTTCCCGCTCATCGGACCTCCCCGTGCCGTCCCCGGTCCGCCATCGACCTAGGCCCGCAGCAGCTCGTTGATGCTCGTCTTGGCGCGCGTCTGCGCATCCACCTTCTTCACGATCACCGCGCAGTACAGGCTGTAGCGCCCGTCCGCCGAGGGCAGGTTGCCGCTGACCACCACCGAGCCGGCGGGCACGCGGCCATAGATCACCTCGCCCGTTGCGCGGTCGTAGATCTTCGTGCTCTGCCCGATGTACACGCCCATGCTGATGACCGAGTTCTCCTCCACGATCACGCCCTCGACGATCTCCGAGCGCGCCCCGATGAAGCAGTTGTCCTCGATGATGGTCGGGTTGGCCTGCAGCGGCTCGAGCACGCCGCCGATGCCGACCCCGCCGGAGAGATGGACGTTGCGGCCGATCTGCGCGCACGAGCCCACCGTGGCCCAGGTGTCGACCATCGTGCCTTCATCGACGTAAGCGCCGATGTTGACGTAGGAGGGCATGAGCACGACGTTGCGTGCGAGGAAGCTGCCGCGGCGCGCAACGGCCGGCGGCACCACGCGCACGCCGCTGGCGCGCAGTTGCGCCTCGTCGGCCTGCCCGAACTTGGTCTCCACCTTGTCGAAGAAGCCAAGCTCGCCCGCGCGCATGAGGCGGTTGTCGCTCAGGCGAAAGCTCAGGAGCACCGCCTTCTTGACCCACTGGTTGACGCTCCACTGCCCCACGCCCTGACGCTCGGCCACGCGCAGGTGGCCGGCGTCGAGCTCGGCGATCACGTGCCCCACGGCCTGGCGCACCTCGGGTGCGTTGATGGCGGTGAGCTCGGAGCGGTTGTCCCAGGCGAGCTCGATGGTGGACTGGAGCAGGGCGGTCATGCGGGGGCCTTGGAAGGAAGTAAGGGGGCAGATCGGAAGTGGGAGACGATGCGCGAGGCTGCCTCCACGCACTCGTCCACGTCGGCCACCAGGGCCAGCCGCAGACGGCCCGCGCCGGGATTGCTGCCGTGCGCCTCGCGCCCGAGGAAGCTGCCGGGCAGCACGGCCACATTGTATTGAGCCAGCAGCGCCAGCGCGGCGGCGACGTCGTCGCCGGGACGCCCGTCGGCAGACGGCGGCACGCCACACCAGAGATAGAAGCCGGCGTCGGGCAGCGCCACGTCCGTCACCTCGGCCAGCATGGGCGTCACGCGTGCGAACTTCTGGCGATAGAGCTCGCGGTTGACGGCCACGTGGGTCTCGTCGCCCCAGGCGGCAATGCTCGCGCGCTGCACCACCGTGCTCATGGCACTGCCATGGTAGGTGCGGTAGAGCAGGAACTTCTTGAGGATGAGTGCGTCGCCGGCCACGAAACCCGAGCGCAGCCCTGGAACGTTGCTGCGCTTGGACAGGCTCGTGAAAACGACCAGGCGCTCGAATCCCGCCAGCCCGAGCTCGCGTGCTGCCTGCAGCGCGCCCAGTGGGGGCTCGTCGCGGAAGTAGATCTCCGAATAGCACTCGTCGCTGGCAATGACGAAGCCGTGGCGCTCGCTCAGCGCGAAGAGCTCGCGCCACTCCTGCAGCGGCATCACCGCGCCTGTGGGGTTGCCCGGTGAGCACACGTAGAGAAGCTGCGTGCGCGCCCAGGTGGCCTCGTCGATGTCGTCCCAGCGCGAGGCGAAATTGCGTGCGGGGTCGCTGTTGGCAAAGGCGGTCTGGGCCCCGGCCAGCAGGGCTGCGCCCTCGTAGATCTGGTAGAACGGATTGGGGCACACGACCGTGGCGCCGGGGCGGCTCGCGTCGAGCACCGTCTGGGCCAGCGCAAACAAGGCCTCGCGCGAGCCGTTGACCGGCAGCAGTTGCGTGGCCGGGTCGAGCGTGACGCCGTAGCGCCGCGCGACCCAGGCCGCCGCAGCCTCGCGCAGGGCTGGCTCCCCGGCGGTGCTGGGGTAGGTGGACAGGCCCGGCAGCGCAGCGACCATCGCTTCCTCGATGAAGCGCGGCGTGGGGTGGCGCGGCTCGCCGATGCCCAGGCTGATCGGGCGCAGGTGCGCCGGGGGGCGAATGCTTGCCGTGAGCTCGCGCAGCCGCTCGAAGGGGTACGGGTTCAGACGCTCGAGCAACGGGTTCATCGCCCGATTATCATGGTCTAAAGCAATCTTCCGCCCGCCGCTGGCGGCCGCGCGCCGATGCATCCTCCCATCCGCTTCGCCCTGGCCACGGCCTTGCCGCTGGCGGTCGCGTGGGGTCTTTGGCACGCACCGCACACCGGCTGGTTCGTGATGCTGGGCGTGCAGCTTGCGATCGCCGCGCTCGAGTGCCTGCCGCCGCTGCGCCGCTCACCGCCAGCCGAGCCGCCTGGGGCCTGGCACCGGGCCGTGCTACGGATGCACGTGCCGCTGCAGGCGGCCTTGCTGGGGCTCGGCCTGCTGGTGGTGCTGCGCCCTGCGCACGGCCTGGAAACGGCACTGCTGGCGGGGCTGGCCGTGGGTGGCGTCACCGGCGCCCTGGGCATCACCATCGCGCACGAGCTCGGCCACTCCCGTTCGCGCGCGGACCGCGTGCTGGCCTGGCTGCTGATGGGCAGCGTGCTCTACGCCCACTTCATGGTCGAGCACTACCGCGGTCACCACCCGCGTGCCGCCACCGACGAGGATCCCGCCAGCGCACGGCGCGGCGAGAGCGTGTGGCGCTTCCTGCCGCGCACGGTGGCAGGCGGCTGGCGCAGTGCCTGGGCACTCGAGGCTGCACAGCTGCGTCGGCTCGGCCGAGGCTGGCTGCGCAGCCCGCTGGCCTGGGCGAGCGTGATTCAACTGACCGTGCTCCTGGTGCTCGCGCTGGCCGGCGGGTCCCGGGCGCTGCTCTTCTGGCTCGTTCAGGCGGCCTATGCCGTGCTGCTGCTGGAGACCATCAACTACATCGAGCACTATGGCCTGCGGCGTGCACGCAGCGGCACGCGCCTGGAGCCGTTTTCCGTGGGCCACGCCTGGAACGCCGACCACGCGCTGTCCAACGCGCTGCTGGTGAACCTGCAGCGCCACAGCGACCACCACATGCACGCCTGGAAGCCTTACCCGACGCTCGAGCCGCTGCCCGGCCCGCAGCTCCCCACGGGCTACTCGGGCTGCGTCTTTCTCGCCTGGGCGAGCCCGCTGTGGCTGCGCGTGATGGAGCCCCGGCTCACAGCCGCCCTTTGCAGCCCGCAGCCCCGCAGCGGCAGCTGAGACGACCCTCGTGGTGGGTCTCGCCATAGTCCACGGTGATCTCCTCGCGCGGTGCGATCGCGCGCAGCGAGTAGAACTCGACGCGCCCCTGGCGGATGCACAGCCGGGCATTGGGCCTGCAGGAGTGGTTCGTGTAGCGCATCGGATCGAGCGAGCGCGAGAAGTCGATCGCCTTGCGCGCTGAAAGCTCGACGATCATGATCCGTTCATGGCGCGTGGCGCGGATCCGAGCCTCGGCCACGCTGATGCTCTCGCCGCGAATCTCCCCGATCTTTCGCCGCGCCGCGATGGCCTCTTCGGCGAACGCTCCCAGGCCGTCGATGCGGCTGGGCTCCACCCGCACGCCGTACTTCTGGTAGGCCGGCCGAGCGACTGCAGCGGCTGCGTGCCCGGGGCCAGCCTCCGTTGCGGTGTGAGGCTTTGCCCCAGTCACCGACTCGGGCGATGTCACTCGGCCCCGCCCGGAAGGGCCACCGGCGCGGCCGGCTTCCAGCCCCGCTTGCGGTGCTCGACCGTGACGAAGGTGCGGATGCCGCCGCGCACGAACCAGTCGGCGCGGATTCGCGCAAAGCGCGGCTCGATCGCCTGCACGAGGTCGGTCATGATGGCGTTGGTCACCTTCTCGTGGAACGCGCCCTCGTTGCGGTAGCTCCAGAAGTACTGCTTGAGACTCTTGGTCTCCACGCACCAGCGGTCGGCGACGATCTCGATGGTGAAGCTGGCGAAGTCGGGTTGGCCGGTGAGCGGGCACAGGCACGTGAACTCCGGCACCTCGAAGCGAATCGCGTAGTCACGCTCGGGCGCGGGGTTCGGGAAGACGTCGAGCTGGCGGCTCGGGGAGCTGGGCGGGACATCGGGCTTGGCGCGTTGGCGCCGGTTCGCTGCAGGCATCGGGCGGGGCGTTCGGATAAACCTCGAATGCTATCATCCCGAAGCAGAGATGCGCCCGAACTTGATGCAAAAAGTCAATCAAATCAATAAGTTAGAAGGGTGTCTCGGATTGTCGTCCGAGGCCCGTCGCCCATGCGCCTGAACCAGATCAAGCTCTCGGGCTTCAAGTCCTTCGCCGAGCCCACGACGTTTCAGCTGCCGGGCCAGCGCGTGGGCGTGGTGGGCCCCAACGGCTGCGGCAAGTCCAACATCATGGACGCCGTGCGCTGGGTGCTGGGCGAGAGCAAGGCCAGCGAGCTGCGCGGCGAGTCGATGCAGGACGTGATCTTCAACGGCTCGGGCCAGCGCAAGCCCGCCAGTCGCTCCAGCGTCGAGCTCGTCTTCGACAACAGCGACGGCCGCGCCGGCGGGCCCTGGAACGCCTTCCAGGAGATCGCGGTGCGGCGCGTGCTCACGCGCGACGGCACCAGCAGCTACTTCATCAACAACCAGAACGTGCGCCGTCGCGACGTCCACGACGTCTTCCTGGGCACGGGCCTGGGCCCGCGGGCGTACGCCATCATCGGCCAGGGCACGATCAGCCGCATCATCGAATCGCGCCCGGAGGAGTTGCGCCTGTTCCTCGAGGAAGCCGCGGGCGTCTCCAAGTACAAGGAGCGCCGGCGCGAGACGGAGAACCGCCTCAAGGACACGCGCGAGAACCTCACGCGCGTCGAGGACATCCTGCGCGAGCTCGACGCCAACCTGGGCAAGCTCGAGCGCCAGGCCGAGGTCGCGGCGCGCTACACGGCGCTGCAGGAGCAGGCCACCCTCAAGCAGCACCAGCTCTGGTTCCTGCGCCACCGCGACTCCACCGACGAGGAGGCGCGGGTGCAGCGCGCCACGGCCGAGGCCGTCAACGCGCTGGAGGCCCGCACCGCCGAGCTGCGCCACGGCGAGACCGAGCTCGAGGCGGTACGCCAGGCGCACTACGGAGCGGGCGACAGGCTGCACCTCGCGCAGGGTGCGCAGGCCGAGGCCGCGCTCGAGGTGAGCCGCCTGGAGGAGCGCATCCGCTACGTGGTCGACAGCCGCGAGCGCGTGCAGCAGCGCCTGGCCGAGCTGCGCGCGAGCAACGCACAGTGGGCGCAGCGTCAGGACGAGGCGCGCACCGGGCTTGAAGACGTCGCGCAGCGCATCGAGCAGGCGCAGGAGCACGGCGAGCTGCTGGCCGCGCAGGCCGAGGAGCTGGGTGCTGCCTTGCCGTCACATGACGACGCCTGGCGCCAGGCGCAATCGGCCGTGAGCGAGCAGCGCCTGCAGGTGGCGCAGGTGCAGCAGCAGATCCAGCTGCTGGCGGCGCAAAGCCGCAGCCTCGACGAGCAGGAGCGCCAGCTGCAGGCCCGGCGCGAGAGGCTCGCGACCGAACGGCAGGGCCTGGCGCCCCCGGACACCGCGCGCCTGGAGCAGCAGCGGGGTGCCTTCGAGGCCGCCGAGGTTGCGCAAGAGGCGGCCGACGCCAGGCT
>JBIIED010000155.1:0-7949 GCA_044237995.1 Rubrivivax sp.
TCGAGGCCAACGAGTGGGGCGGCCACCTCGCGGCGATGGCCAGCGAGGAGATGGACTCGATCCACGTCGTGCCCCACCGCTACCCGCAGGGCGAGTACCTGCTGCTGTTCGACCCGCTGGACGGGTCGTCGAACATCGATGTCAACGTGAGCATCGGCACCATCTTCTCGGTGCTGCGCAAGGTGGGCCACGCGCGCGGCGTGAGCGAGGAGGACTTCCTGCAGCCCGGGCGCCAGCAGGCCGCGGCCGGCTACTGCGTGTACGGGCCGCAGACCACGCTCGTGCTCACGGTGGGCGACGGCGTGGCGATGTTCACCCTCGACCGCGAGCAGGGCTCGTGGGTGCTGACGGCCGACGACGTGCAGATCCCGGCGGACACGAAGGAGTTCGCCATCAACATGAGCAACATGCGCCACTGGGCCCCGCCCGTGCGCCGCTACATCGACGAGTGCCTGGCCGGCCGGGAAGGCCCGCGCGGCAAGGACTTCAACATGCGCTGGATCGCCAGCATGGTGGCCGACGTGCACCGCATCCTCACGCGCGGGGGCATCTTCATGTACCCCTGGGATGCGCGCGAGCCCGACAAGCCCGGCAAGCTGCGCCTCATGTACGAGGCCAACCCCATGGCCTTCCTCGTCGAGCAGGCTGGCGGCGCGGCCACCGACGGGCATGGGCGCATCCTCGATCTGGCGCCGAAGAAGCTGCACGAGCGCGTGAGCGTGATCCTCGGCTCGAGGAACGAGGTGGAGCGGGTGACGACCTACCACGGCGACAAGCCCGCAACCGAGTAGCCGCCCGCGGCGACCGCCGCCCACCCCGCCGGCGGCTGCGCCGCTATAATTGAGGGCTTGGCCGGTGTAGCTCAGTTGGTAGAGCAGCGCATTCGTAATGCGAAGGTCGGGAGTTCGACTCTCTTCACCGGCACCAATCCAGACGGGCGTCACGCGGCGAGCAGCCGCTGACGCCCGTTTTCCTTTCTTCGGCCCGCGCACATTCGCACGGGTTCCGTGAACTGCTGCCGGCTTGGCGCACCTACGTACCCCACCCCCGTATCACGGGGGTCGACAGCTGGCCCAAACTTCCGAAAGCACTGGTTTGCACCGTATCGGTGCGTACCGCACCTGGCGAGCCCACGGAAGCCCGATCATGACCCGACCCCTGTCCTCCGCACCTTCGCGCCCGATCGCCGGCCGTCGTCGCCTCGCACCGGCCATCGCGGCCCTCCTGGCCCTGGCGTGTCTGGCGCCTGCGGCGCAGGCGCAGGGCAAGATCTCCGGCGACCTCGGGGCCGTCTTGCAGCCCTCGGGGCCGAACCCCCTGTCCAACCCGAACCCGGTGTACAGCAGCGGCGGAAGCGCCGCCCCCAAGAGCGAGAGCGACGCGCAGCAACTGCTCCAGCGCACCTGGTTCCGCAGGGTAAACGGGGAGACGCTGGTCCAGGCGATCGTCTACGCCACGCCGCAGGCGCGGACAGGCTTTGCCGATCTGCGCACAGCCGTCCTGGCCGGGGGTGGATCGGTGCGGCGCGAGTACCCGGCGCTCTCGGCGCTGGCCGTCGTCGCGCCCGCGAGGCTGATCCTGAAGCTGGCCGAGCGCGACGACGTGCGCACGATCTCCCCGAACCGGCTGGCATTGCGCACCGCCACGGTGGCCGCCCCCTTCCTCCCGGCGCCGATCGGGCCCGTGGACAGGATCCCGAACCCGGCCGACACGGCAGTCGCCCCGCTGCCACTGGCCACGGGCACCACCGGCGTGAGCGCCAGCACGCCGCGCGGCGCGGGCGTCACCATCGCCGTCCTGGACTCGGGGGTGATGGGGGTGCACAAGAACTTCCTGGGTGCGCAGGGTCGCAGCCGCATCGTCTCGGCCGTAGATCTGACGCGGGACCTGGCGGCCACCTGGGCGCTTCGGATCGACACGTCCTCGCAGAGCAAGGAGGACTGCCTGCGGCCTAATCCGCAGTCGGGCTTTGCCGATGCCAACGGCCACGGCACGCACGTGGCCTCGGTGGCGGCTGGATCGGGCGACCCCCGCATGCAGGCCAACAACCCGCGCGGGATCGCCCCGGAGGCGCAGATCTTCGACGTACGCGTGCTCGACAACAACGGCATCGGGCAGATCGACGAGGTGCTGGCGGGCATCGACTGCGCGATCCGGCGCTCAGCCGAGCTGGGCGTGAGGGTGATGAACCTCAGCATCGCCAGCGACGCAAGCGAGAGCTACGTCACCGACCCGCTTTGCCAGGCGGTGCGCATCGCCTCGGCAGCGGGCATCACGGTGGTGGTGGCGGCGGGCAACTTCGGCGTCGTCGAGGTCAATGGACAGCGCCGCCAGGCCTATGGGAGCATCGGCTCGCCAGGCGTCGACCCCACCGTCATCACCGTGGGGTCGGTCAACTGGAGGCGCACCCCGGGCCGCTCGGACGACACGCTCAACAACTTCAGCTCCCGCGGGCCCACGCGCGGCTGGGGCCTGACACCTTCGGGCCGCTGGGTGGCGGACAACCACCTCAAGCCCGACGTGGTCGCGCCGGGTAACCGTGTGATCGGTGCATCGGCCGCGTCGTCGAGCGGGCAGCGCAACACGCTGACGACCCTCTACCCCTTCCTCGAGCTGCCGAGCCGGACACCCTTCGTCAACGACCGCCTGATGGAGCTCAGCGGAACCTCGATTGCCGCGCCGGCGGTGGCAGGGGCCGTGGCGCTGATGCTCGAGGCCAACCCGGGCCTGACCCCGCCCCTGATCAAGGCCATGCTGCAGTACTCGGCCGAGCCGCTGGCGGGGGCCAACCTGCTGCAGCAGGGCGCGGGGTTGATCAACGTCACGGGTGCGCTGGCGCTTGCCCGCGCCGTGCGGCCAGACCTTGCTCCGCTCATCGCCGCCAATCGAATCGCCGCTGGGGAGAGCATCCTCAGGGCCGGCGCCCGCATGCCCGATCCGGTGTCGATCGTCGACACCGGGCGCGTACAGTGGAGCCAGATGGTCCTCGCCGGCGGCAATCAAGTTCTGTCGGGCAGCGCACTCTTCACCCGCATGCAGCCGATCTGGGACCCCCGGCTGAGCTGGGGCACGACCCGCACCCTGCTCACCGAAGTCACCGCCCCGGCATCTGCGAGCGCGCTAGCCAAGCCGCCGATGACTGGCCTGAAGGATGCGCTCGCGCCGGCCATCATGGTGCGCCCCCTCAACGCCACGAGCAGCCCCTCTTTCCTTCAGCCGCAAACCTACGTGGCGCCCACCGACCAGCAGGTGGAGCCCTACTTGATCCGCGTGACAACCCCACGCTCCATGCGGCTGACCTCCAGCGGCGTGTGGCGCGCCTCGGCGATGTTCGGCGGCAAGACGCCGTCGGGAACACCGGGCATCCTGCGGGCGGTGGCGCAGGTGCGCGACAGCCTGGCGAATTTCCCGGCCGGCCTGCCGAGCGGTCAGGGGATCGTCCTGTCCGAGGGGATCGTGCTGGCCGAAGGCATCGTCATGGCCGAAGGCATCGTCCTGGCCGAGGGCATCGTCCTGGCCGAAGGCATCGTGCTGGCCGAAGGCATCGTGCTGGCCGAGGGCATCGTCCTGGCGGAGGCGGCTCGCCGGGGCGAGTGAGCGCAGCCGGCGCGAGCCGGCGCGGCCCCCCCGGAGAAAGCGGCAAGAGCGGCGAAGGGCTGCTCAGCGCGGGTGGCGTGCAGGGGTCACCACCGCGGCGACCTGCCGAGCCAGTGCCTGGATGCCTGAGGCACTCGGATGCACGCCGTCGGACACCACGCGGCGCGGGTCGTCCTCCACCAGTGAGGCCCAGTCCACGACCCGCACGTTGTGATGCTCGCCAGCCAGGCGCTGCAGCAGCGCCCGGTTGGGCGCCATCCAGGGCCGTCGCGCGTGGGGCGTGACCAGCACCACCAGGCGCCGGTCGGCCAGCTCCTGCAGCACTTCCCGCAAGCGGGCCTCGGGGATGAGGCTGTTGGTGCCCAGGTGCAGCACCACCACTTCCCCGAGTGCCCAATCGCCGCGCAGCCGGCTCACCACCCTGGGGGCATCCCAGGCATGACGGCCCACCTCGGCATCCACCGACAGGCCCGGCACCGCCTGCTCGAGCGCATCGCGCGCGCCCAGGGCCACGGAGTCACCGATGACCGTCACGCGGTTGCCGGGCACGGCACGTGCGGGCGCGGCCAGGTTCGAGGCGGTCCGCGGCATCGCGCCGGGCTCGCGGGCGCCCAGCAGCGAGTCGGCTCGCGGCAACGCCGGGGGGACAACGAGCACGGAAGCGCCGAAGTAGCCCTGTATGGTGGAGGGGCCCGGTGCCTGCGCGGGGCCAATGTGCAGCAGCGCCAGGGCCGCCGCGCCCACGGCTGCCCCGACCCCGATGGCGCGGGCATGCCAACGCCCCAGCGGATTGGGCCCTGCGCGGCGCAGCGGCTCCTCCACGAGCCTGAAGGAGAGCTCGGCCGCCACCGCGATGGCGGCCAGGCACAGCAGCAGCAGGCCGGGCCCGTCTTCGCCTGCCAGGCCAGGCGGGCGCAGCCACACCACGATCGGCCAGTGCCAGAGGTACAGCGCGAACGAGCGCGTGCCGGCCCAGCGCAGGAACGTCGACTCGAGCACCCGCTGCACGACGGTGTGCGGCTGCAGGCCCGTGAGGATGAGCACAGCGGCCAGCCACGAGGCCAGCAGGAAGCCCCCGGTGTAGAGAAACGGCGCAGCCCCGTGCAGGCCGAGCATCATCGCCGCCAGCCCCAGCGCCACCGTCGCGGCCAGTGCATCCACACCGGGCAGCGGCCCGCGCGGCGCCCACGGCCGGGCCGCGCAGCCCAGTGCCGACCCGAGCAGCAGCCCCATCGCATGCGTGTCGGTGCCCAGGTAGGGGCGGCTCGCGTCCGCCCCGGGCGGCAGGCTCGCGTGCACCCACGCCATCCAGGCCGTGCCCGCCAGCGCCAGCCCGAACGCCGCCCAGCCGAGCCGGCGCCGCCCGCCACTTCGCAACAGCACCGCCGCGAGCACCGGCCACACGAGGTAGTACTGCTCCTCCACCGCCAGCGTCCACAGGTGCTGCAGCAGCGGTGGGCGGCCCCAGGACTCGAAGTAGGACTGCTCGGTGGCGAGCTGCCACCAGTTCGACACGAAGGCCAGCGCAGCCGGCGTGTCGGCGCGCAGCCGCACCAGCGCATCGGGGGCCAGCACGGGTGTGAGCACGAGCACGACGACCACCATCGCGAAGGTGGGCGGCACGAGGCGGCGCACGCGGCGCATCCAGAAGGCCGGCAGGTCGATCGAGCCTCGCTGCTCGAACTCGCGCAGCAGCAGCGTGGTGATGATGAAGCCGGAGATGGTGAAGAAGAGGTCCACGCCGAGGAAGCCGCCGGGCAGCAGGCGCGCGTCGAGGTGGTAGGCGATCACGGCCAGGGCTGCCACGCCGCGCAGCCCGTCCAGTCCGGGCAGGCGCGGGTCGCGCGCAAGCGCGCTCAGGAGGCCCGTGGACGCGTTCGCCGAGGCACCCCCGATGGGCTGCGGCGGCCGGTCAGCGCGCGGGGGCACGGGGCGGGGGGCTGAGCTGATCCAGCGGCTGCTGGATCTCGCGGATGCGGTCCAGGTAGCCCTGGCCGGTTTCGCGGTCGGTGCCATGGCCGCCGAGGTAGAAGCGCAGGCCCTCCTCGGTCGATCCGGTGAGCTTGACGCAGTCGTGCAGGATCTTCGCGCCCACGCGCAGGCTCACGAGCGGGTCGAAGACCACATGCTCGCCGCCCTCGGCGTCGAGCCGCGCCCGGTGCACGCGGGTCATGATCTGCATCAGGCCCTGGGCGCCGGCGGAGCTCTGCACATACGGGTGGAAGCGCGACTCCACCGCCGCCACGGCCAGCAGCAGATTGGGCGGCAGGCCCAGCCTCGGGCCGAGCCGATAGGCCTCGGCCACGATGGCCGCCATCGGCTCGGCAGCCACGCGGTAGCGCGCGGCCAGGTGCGCCGCGACGGCGGCCTGGGCCGGGGGCAGCGAGGCCGGGTCGAGGGCCGCTGCGCGCAGCGCTGCGCCGGGGTCGGCGGCCACGCCGAGCTCGCGCTCGACCTCGGCCAGGGCGCGCCGCGTCATCCACTCCAGCAGCGCCAGTTCGGCGCGCGCTCGCGCCGGCGGCACGGCCACGAGCACCACCGCGGCGGCCAGCGCGAGCGCGCCGAGCACGGCCAACGCATGCCGCGCGTAGCGCCACAGCCGCCGTGTGCGCGTGGTCATCGGGGCGTCCAGCCGAGGTCGGCTGCCAGGCGCCGCGCCAGTTCGCGGTAGCCGGCGGGCGTGAAGTGGAGGAGGTCCGGCGCCATCCAGGCGGGCTGCTGGCGCGCCCAGCGGTAGGCGCTGCCCGCGCCGCCCATGGCCGCCTGCGCACTCCAGGCGGCGCAGCCCGCTGCGCGTGCAACGTCCTGCTGCACGGCGGCGATCTGCGCGTGCAGGCGGGCAAAGCGCAGCAGATCCGTGCGCGAGCCGCTTCGCTTGCGCGGCACGCGCACCCCACGGTCGCCGGGTGCGATCAGCAGGCAACGCGCCTCGGGGAAGCGCGCGCGCAGTTGGTCGACGGCACGGCGCAGCTGCGCGCGGTACTCCTCGACACGAAAGCCCGGGTCGTTGGCCTCGTTGGTGCCATAGGCGAGCACCACCACGTCGTAGCGTCGAGCGCCGAACCAGGCCGAATGGGCGGGGCCAGCCGCGTTGGCCCACCCCGCCGCGGTGGCGCCGGGGTAGCCGAAGAGGTCGATCTGCAGGGGTGCGGACGTCGCCGATGGCGTGCCGTTTGCCTCGCCGATTCCCGAGCCCACGGTCGACTCCATCCCGAGCCCCACCCCCAGGCCCTGCAGGCGCAAAGCGCCCTCGCGCACACGCAACTGCAGCACCGAAAGGGGCCCACCCGTGGACGCGAGCTCCAGCACCGCCGCGCCCGGCGGCCCGGGCGGGAGCACCACCGTGCGCGCGGGTGCGCCGTCCACCCCAACTTCCACCGTCACGGGGCCGGCCGTGGCGGCGTAGAGCAGCTGCACGCTGCGGTGGCGCGGCTCGCCGCCGGTGTCGCGCAGGTCCCAGGCGAGCTCGGCACCCGGGCCCTGGCCGATGAGGCTCACGAGGCCCGGGCCGGGCTGCTGCGCGGCTGTGGCACTGGCGTGGGCGCTCTCGCGCACCCAGGGGCCGCCGACGCATGTGCGCCGCACGAGCCCGCGCACCCCGGCGTGGCCGAAACCCGCTGGCAGCAGCCGCGGCAGGGCCAGGGTATCAACCGGCCCGAGCCGGCGCGCGAGCTCCTCGGTGAAGAACCCGGCCGCCAGGTGGCTGTCGCCCCAGAAGGCCAGGCGCACCGGGCGGGCGGGGCCGGGTGCGAGCCAGCTGGCGGTGTCGGGCCAGGCGCTGGGCGCGGGTGCTGCGGGCGCAGCAGGTGCAGCGGGTGCAGGCTCGAGCAGGTTCGACCGTCGGGTGAGCTCCTCCTCCAGCGCGCGCTGCACCTCGACTTCCTCGGGCAGCTCGGTGGGCTCGGCCGCGGCCGGCCGGGCCGGTGCCGGGCCCGAGGGCCGGGCGGGCGGACGCGACGCACCGGGCCGCTTCGGCGGGGCTGCGGGGCACACGAGCGGGGCCACGGCGGCCTCGGAGGCCGTGACGTCGAGCCGCATCACCGGAAGCGGCGCGGCGCCGGCGCAGCCGGCGGCTGCAACCAGCAGCGCGGCACCGGGCCAGCGTTTCGCGCAAGGTGTCGTCAACGGCCTTCCTGGGCGGGCGTCCGCCGGGTTGCGAGGGGTGAGGGCTTCGATCGTAATCGACCCGATCCAGCCGCGGGCTGGCCGCTAGACTCCGCGCAATCGCCGCGCCGCCCCATGTGCAACCGCTACGCCCCGCCCCGTCCCGAGGAGGTGGTGCGGCGCTGGCTGCCGCGGCAGGCGAGCGTGAGCTTTCCGCCGGGGCCCGTGTTCCCGCGCGCGCCCGGGCC
>JBIIED010000156.1:0-7919 GCA_044237995.1 Rubrivivax sp.
CGTTGGCCACGATCTCGCGCAGGGGCTGCTCGACCGCACGCATCACGATCTTGATGCCGGCGTCCTGGTCGTGGTTGTCGCCCTTGAGCGAGCCGATGACCGAGCGGGCGCGCAGCAGCGCCACGCCACCGCCGGCCACGATGCCTTCCTCGACGGCGGCACGCGTGGCGTGCAGCGCGTCTTCCACGCGGGCCTTCTTCTCCTTCATCTCGACCTCGGTGGCGGCACCGACCTTGATCACCGCCACGCCGCCGGCCAGCTTGGCCACGCGCTCCTGCAGCTTCTCGCGGTCGTAGTCGCTCGTGGCTTCCTCGATCTGGACGCGGATCTGCTTGACGCGTGCCTCGATCTCGGCGGCCTTGCCGGCCCCGTCGATCAGGGTGGTGTTCTCCTTGGCCACTTCCACGCGCTTGGCCTGGCCCAGGTCGGCCAGCGTGATCTTCTCGAGCGTCAGGCCCACTTCCTCGGCGATCACCTTGCCGCCGGTGAGGATCGCGATGTCCTCGAGCATGGCCTTGCGGCGGTCACCGAAGCCGGGCGCCTTGACGGCGCACACCTTCAGGATGCCGCGGATCGTGTTGACCACCAGCGTGGCCAGCGCCTCGCCGTCGACTTCCTCGGCGATGATCAGCAGCGGACGGCCGCTCTTGGCCACCTGCTCCAGCGCGGGCAGCAGCTCGCGGATGTTGCTGATCTTCTTGTCGTGCAGCAGCACGAACGGGTTCTCGAGGATCGCGACCTGCTTGTCGGGGTTGTTGATGAAGTAGGGCGACAGGTAGCCACGGTCGAACTGCATGCCCTCGACGACGTCGAGCTCGTTGTTCAGGCTCTTGCCGTCCTCGACGGTGATGACGCCTTCCTTGCCGACCTTGTCCATCGCCTCGGCGATGATCATGCCGATCGACTCGTCGGAGTTGGCGGAGATCGAGCCGACCTGGCCGATTTCCTTGCTGGTCGTGGTGGGCTTGGAAGCCTTCTTCAGCTCCTCGACGAGCGCGGTCACGGCCTTGTCGATGCCGCGCTTGAGGTCCATCGGGTTCATGCCCGCGGCCACGTACTTCATGCCCTCGCGCACGATCGACTGGGCCAGCACCGTGGCGGTGGTGGTGCCGTCGCCGGCGTTGTCGCTGGTCTTGGAGGCGACCTCCTTGACCATCTGCGCGCCCATGTTCTGCAGCTTGTCCTTGAGCTCGATCTCCTTGGCCACCGACACGCCGTCCTTGGTGACGGTGGGGGCGCCGAAGCTGCGCTCGAGCACCACGTTGCGGCCCTTGGGGCCCAGCGTGACCTTCACGGCGTTGGCCAGGATGTTGACGCCCTCGACCATGCGGTGACGGGCATCAGAGCCGAAGACTACGTCTTTTGCTGCCATTTTTGCTTAACTCCAGATATCGGTTGTGTTCTGAATTACTTCTCGATGACCGCGAAGAGGTCTTCCTCGCGCATCACCAGCAGCTCCTCGCCGTCGACCTTCACGGTCTGGCCGGAGTACTTGCCGAAGAGCACGCGGTCGCCGACGGCCACGTTCGGGGCGACGAACTCACCCTTGTCGTTGCGCTTGCCGGGACCCACGGCCAGCACCTCGCCCTGGTCGGGCTTCTCGGCGGCGTTGTCGGGGATGACGATGCCAGAGGCGGTCTTGGTTTCGTTTTCCAGGCGCTTGACGACCACGCGGTCGTGCAACGGACGAAGCTTCATCACATCTCCTTGAGAGTGTTCATGGGGGGTCGGACAGTTGCCGGCCGTCTCGGCCATGCCCGGCGGGGCTCGGCGTCGCCAACGGCTGCGGCGGCTGTTAGCACTCAGGTATCGCGAGTGCTAGCAAAGCAATTATAGGGTCGGGGCGACCGCCTTCAAGTGCGGGTGATCAGCGCACGAGAATAAGTAAAAACCCTAGTGTCGGCCGGAACCCGACGGGCCGCCAGCGTTCTCGCCCGCAACGCCCGCACCATCTGCAACACCCGGATCGGGTGGGGGCGACTCGGGCACGCGGTAGGACTCGTCTGCCCAGGCGCCGAGATCGGCCTGGCGGCAGCGTTCGCCGCAAAAGGGCCGCCAGGGGTTGCCCGGGCCATAGGCGCTGGGCCCACCGCAACCCGGGCAGCGCACGGTGCGCGCCGCGCCGCCACCCTGCGCCGGGTTCATCCGCACAGCGTGAGCACGAAGCTCGCGTCTTCCGCCGCCGGCTTCAGGCGTGCGTCCGCATCGGGTCGCATCATGCGCACCGACACCATCAGCCGGTGGCCACTGATCTCCGGCACGAGGCCCAGCGCCCCGTCGATCTGCAGGCGCAGCAGGTGATAGTGCCTGCCTTCCGGCAGGCGCTGCTGGAAGTGCCCGGCCTGGGCCACGACTTTCTGTGCGCCTCCGCCGTCGCGCAGCAGCCGCAGCATCATGCCCAGCGCCTCGGCCAGCGGCACGAGTGCGCCGACCCAGCCCTGCAGGTCGGCACGCCGGCGTTCGCTCGGGTGTTGCTGCCAGGCGTAGTAGCCGGGCAGGTCGAACTCGCAGGTGCCTCCCGGAATCGCGATCCGGCTGCGAATGCCCATCAGCCACTCGTTGGCAGCCAGCGACTGGCCCACCTTGCCCTGCACCGCGTTGAGCGCGGCGTGGGCGTGGTCCACCCGGCTCAGGGTCGCCTCGAGAACCGCCTCGGCGATCGCCGGGTTGCCGCGAAAGCCCTCGAGCTGGATGCGCTGGCGCTCGAGCTCCTTGAGCAGGTCGGACTTCAGGTCGGCGCGCGCGGCGACGTCCATGATCTCGAAGACCGTGAAGAGCGCGAAGTGGTGGTCGATCGTCGCGTCGCGCTCGATGAGCGTGCCCAGGCGGTCGAACAGATGCTCGAGCCGCAGCATCGTGCGGATGCCCTCGTTGAGCGGGTATTCGTACAGGACCAAGGCGCGGACGGGGGGCTCGGTGTGGGACGCAGCGGGGATCGCTACCCGCGCTCAGATTGTTTCACAGGCGGCCGGCCGGGCGGGCGGCTCGGCATTACCCGCGCCTGCCAACTGCTGCCAGTGCGCCCAGAGCGCCCGCACCTGAGCCTGCAGCGCTTCGCGGGTCAGGCCCTCGTTGTAGATCACGGCATCGGCGATGGCGCGGCGCTGCGCGCGCGTGGCCTGCTGCGCGATCACACGCGCCACCGCATCGCGGCTCCAGCCGCTGCGTGCCATCACGCGCGCCACCTGGGTCGGCTCCTCGCAGTCGATGACGACGATGCGCTGCACGCGGGCGCGCCAGTGCGACGACTCCGCCAGCAGCGGCACATCGAACACCACCGTGCGCTCGCCCGCGCGCGCAGCCTGTGCCTGCGCCTGCTGCCCGATCATCGGATGCAGCACCTGCTCCAGGCGCGCGCGCGCAAGCGGGTCGGAAAAGGCCAGCCCGCGCATGCGTTCGCGGTCGAGCGCTCCGTGGGCGTCGATGATCGTGGGGCCGAACACTTCGGCAAGCCTGGGCAGCGCGGCTCCCCCGGCTGCCGTGAGTGCGCGGGCGATGGCATCGGTGTCGACCACCACCGCACCGGCTTGGGCCCAGGCGGCCGCCACCGTGCTCTTGCCGCTGCCGATGCCGCCGGTCAGACCGATGCGGGTCAGCCGCATGCGAGCTGCCCCGGCTCAGCGCCAGCCGATGGCCGCCAGCAGGGCATCCGGGCCGGTGACCATGGCCACGAGTGCGCCTCCTGCGAGGAAGGGGCCGAACGGCACGTAGCGGCCCTCGCGCAGCGCGCCGGTGGCCTTCATCACGAGGCCCACGGCCGCGCCGATCACCGAGGCCATCAGCAACACCGGCAGCAGCACCTGCCAGCCCAGCCAGGCGCCGATGGCTGCCAGCAGCTTGAAGTCGCCGTAGCCCATGCCCTCCTTGCCCGTGGCGAGCTTGAAGATCCAGTACACGGACCACAGCGAGAGGTAGCCAGCCGCGGCCCCGACGAGTGAGGTTTCCAGGCGAAGGCCTGTCCAGCCCGCTGCGGCGGCGATGAGCCCGGCCCACAGCAGCGGCTGCGTCAGCGGGTCGGGCAGCAGCGTCGTATCCCAGTCGATGAACGACAGTGCCAGGAGTGCCGAGGCCACCGCGCACCACATGAGTGCTGCGGGCGTGGGCCCGAAACGCCAGCCCAGCAGGGCAAACATGGCGCCCGTGAGCAGTTCCAGCGCCGGGTAGCGCACCGGGATGCGCGTGCCGCAGGCCGAGCACCGGCCGCGCAGGCGCAGCCAGCCCAGCACCGGGATGTTCTCGTGCCAGCGGATCGCGTGGCCGCAGGCCGGGCAGCGCGATCCCGGGCGGATCAGGTCGTAGGCGGGCAGACCCTCCAGGCGAGCGAGCACGCCCTCGGCCTGAGTGGCCATGGCGGCCGCAGCAGGCTTGGCAAAGACCCGCGCGTGCGAGCCCGCATCGCCGAACTGGTGCGCCGCGTCCTCCCACCACTGGCGCTCGAGCATGCGCGGCAGGCGGTGGACGACCACGTTGAGGAAGCTGCCCACCACGAGCCCGAGCACGGCCAGCACGGCGGGCGACAGCAGGAACTCCAGCGGCGGCACCATCACACCACCGCGCCCAACTTGAACAGCGGGAGGTACATCGAGATGACGATGGCGGCGATGATGCCTCCCAGGAAGACGAGGACGAAGGGCTCCATCAGGCTCGACAGGCCCTTGACCATCTGGTCGACTTCCTCCTCGTAGAACTCGGCCGCCTTGCCGAGCATCTGGTCGAGCGAGCCCGACTCCTCGCCGATGGCCGCCATCTGCAGCACCATCACCGGAAACACGCCAGCGCTCTGCATCGCGTTCGTGAGGGAGCCGCCAGCCGACACGTCGCGCTGGATCTGCTCGGTGGCCGTCGCATAGAGCGAGTTGCCCGAGGCGCCGCCCACCGAGTCGAGTGCCTCCACGAGCGGGACACCGGCGGCGAACAGCGTGGACATCGTCCGTGTCCAGCGCGCCACGACCGACTTCTCGACGAGCCCGCCGAAGACGGGCACGCGCAGCAGCGCGCGATCCATGAAGGCCTGGACCTTCTCCGAGCGGCGCCAGGACTGGCGCAGGAAGTAGCCCCCCGCGGCCCCGGCAACCAGCATGGCCCACCACCACTGGACGAAGAACTCCGACACCGCCACCACGAAGAGCGTGGGTGCCGGCAGTGTGGCGCCGAAGTTCGCGAACATGCTCTTGAAGGAGGGTACGACGAAGATCATGATGACCGAGATCACGATCAGGGCCACCAGCATCACCGCCACGGGATACATCAGCGCCGACTTGATCTTCTGCTTGATGGCCACCGTCTTCTCCTGGTAGAGGGCCAGGCGGTCCAGCAGCGCCTCCAGGATGCCCCCGGCTTCTCCGGCCTCGACGAGGTTGCAGTAGAGCGAGTCGAACACGAGCGGGTGCTTGCGAAAGGCCGCCGACAGGCTCGTGCCGGTCTCGACGTCGGAGCGGATGTCGTTGACGAGCTTGGCCAGCCGGGGATTCGTGGCGCCGCGGCCGACGATGTCGAAGGACTGCAGCAGCGGCACACCGGCCTTCATCATCGCGGCGAGTTGCCGCGTGAAGATGGCGAGGTCTTTCTGGCTGACGGCGCGACCGCCGCTGAGGCGGCGCTTGCGCACGCGCGTGGCCATGATGCCCTGGCGGCGCAGCAGCGCGTTCACGGCTGCCTCGCCCCCGGCGCGCATCTCGCCCCGGACGACGCGTCCGTTGCGGTCCTTGCCCTCCCAGTCGAAGATCCGCTCCTTGGTGGTCCGGGAGGCGGGTGTGGCGGCGGTGGCCATCGTGTGCGGTGTGGAGTGGCGGGTCGTGGCGGGGCGGTACGGGCGGTGGCGGCTTCAGGGGCGCTGCGTGCGGGCTCGGGCGATCACTCGTTGGTCACGGTGATCACTTCCTCCAGCGTCGTGACGCCTGCACGCACCTTGATGAGCCCCGAGGCGCGCAGATCACGCACGCCTTCGCGGCGCGCCTGTTCGGCGATGTCCATGGCGGTACCCTGAGACAGGATGACGCGCTGGATTTCCTCCGTGATCGGCATCACCTGGTAGAGCCCCACGCGGCCCTTGTAGCCGTTGTTGCAGGCCGCGCACCCCACTGCCCGGTAGGGCTGCCACGAGCCGTCCAGGTCGGAGCGCTGGAAGCCCGCCTTCAGGAGCGCCTCCTCGGGGAACACGGTGGGCTGCTTGCAGACCTCGCACAGCCTGCGCGCCAGGCGCTGGGCCGTGATGAGCAGCACGCTGGCGGCAATATTGAACGCGGCCACGCCCATGTTCATGAGGCGCGTGAGCGTCGTGGGGGCATCGTTGGTGTGCAGCGTGGACAGCACCAGGTGGCCGGTCTGGGCGGCCTTGATGGCGATGTCGGCGGTTTCCAGGTCCCGGATCTCGCCCACCATGATGATGTCGGGATCCTGGCGCAGGAAGGACTTGAGCGCGGCCGAGAAGGTCAGCCCGGCGCGGTCGTTGACGTTGACCTGATTGATGCCAGGCAGGTTGATTTCCGCCGGATCCTCCACCGTGGAGATGTTGACCCCCGGCTGGTTCAGGATGTTCAGGCAGGTGTAGAGCGAGACCGTCTTGCCCGAGCCCGTGGGGCCGGTGACGAGGATCATGCCGTAGGGGCGCACGATCGCGCGCAGCAGCCGTTCCTTCTCGATCTTCTCGTATCCCAGCGCGTCCACGCCGAGCTTGGCCGAGGAGGGATCCAGGATCCGGATCACGATCTTCTCGCCAAAGAGCGTGGGTAGCGTGCTGACGCGGAAATCCACCGAGCGGTTGCCGAACTTGAGCTTCATGCGCCCGTCCTGGGGGACGCGCTTTTCGGAGATGTCGAGCCGGCTGATGACCTTGATGCGCGAGGCGAGCTTGTCCTTGATGGCCAGCGGCGGCTGGGTGATCTCGCGCAGTTCGCCGTCGACGCGAAAGCGCACGCGGTAGCTCTGCTCGTAGGGCTCGAAGTGCAGGTCGGAGGCGCGCATGTTGAGCGCATCGATCAGCATCTTCTGCAGGAAGCGCACAACGGGCGCGTCCTCGACCTCGGCGGCGACGTCGAAGGACTCGGCCTCCTCGGGCGCCTCGGAGGCCTCGAAGTCGAAGTCCTCGCCGATGATCGTGTCCAGGACCTGGCCGGCGCTGGCGGTGGAGGTGTCGATCAGCTTCAGGAGCTTGTCGTGCTCGACGACGATCCACTCCGGCGTGAGCTGCGTGGCGAACTTGATGCGCTCGGCCGCCTCCTGGCTCGTCGGGTCGGCCGCCCCGATGAACAGCCGGCTGCCGCGCCGGCCCAGCACCACGACCTGGTACTGCTGCGACAGCTTCGCATCCAGGATGTTGCGCGGCGCGCGGGAGAGATCGACCGCGTTGAGGTCGACCAGCGGCAGGGCCAGGGCGCGTGCGAGCACGTGCGCAAGCTCGGCCGGCTTGACCGAACCCGTGCCCAGCACCGAAGCGACAAAGCTCGCGCGGCGATCGCGCGCTGTCTTGGAGATGTCCTCGGCGGCCTTCTGCGTCAGCGTACCGGCGTGAACCAGTACGCGCGCGACACCCGTGAGGGCAGACTGCGGCGGCTCGACGACGGTGTCAGCGGGCATGCACGTAGGTAGGAAATGACGCCGTACTGTACCGCGCCAGACCCTGCATGCGACCGGGCCACGGCCCGGAAAGGAACGGGAAATACCCGTCAGTTTCTGGTCGGGGTGAGAGGATTCGAACCTCCGGCCTCTACGTCCCGAACGTAGCGCTCTACCAGGCTAAGCTACACCCCGATTACGGCCCGGCAGGCTCTCACGAGCCCAGGACCGCATGACGGCCGGTCAGGACGTGCGCCCCAACGACCGAACACACAATTCTAGCAGCGCATCGCGGGCCCGGCCGGCGGGAACCCTGTCGAGCGCCTCGCGCGCCAGCGCCGCCTCCAGCCGGGCGGCGTCGCGCG
>JBIIED010000157.1:0-7913 GCA_044237995.1 Rubrivivax sp.
ACGCACGTGCGCGCCTTCGGCCCGAGCGGGCTGTCGGTGGATGTGCCCGGGCAACTGGCCGTGCTGCCGAGGAAGGAACTCGACCACCTCCTGGTGCGCGCCGCAGAGCGTGCCGGCGCGCGCCTGGCCACGCCCTGGCGGCTGGAGGGCGTCTTGCGCGAGGACGACGGTCGCGTGTGCGGAGTGAGGCTGCGGCGCGCAGGCGACGGCACCGCCGCGGGTGGTACCGAGGATGGTACCGAGGGCTCCGCAGCGGGCCTGCCCGAGGCGGCCGCCAATCGCCAGACCGTCGAGGTACGCGCGCGCCACGTCGTGATTGCCACCGGCGCCTCGCCGCAGGGTCTCGTGGCCTCGGGCCTGTGCGAGCGGCGCGAGGCCAGCGCGATGGGCTTGCGCGGCTACGTGCACCACCCGGGCCTGCGCGAGCGCATCCCTCACCTGGAGGTGGCCTGGTACCGCCCGGTCAAGCCGGGCTACGGCTGGGTCTTCCCCTGCCCGGGCGACGTCTACAACATCGGCGTGGGCATCATCGACAGCCGCGGCAGCAGCGCGCGCACCGTGCGCGACCTGAACCTGCGCCAGGTCTTCGACGAGTTCGTGAAGCTGCACGCGCCGGCGCGCGAGCTGATGGCCGGTGGCACCTTCGTCTCGCCGCTCAAGGGCGCGCCGCTTCGCACCTCGCTCAAGGGCGCACGCGTGGCCGCACCCGGCATCCTCGTCACGGGCGAGGCGGCAGGCAGCACCTACTCGTTCACGGGAGAGGGCATCGGCAAGGCGATGGAGACGGGCCTGCTGGCCGCCGACGCCCTGCTGGCCGCGCGCAAGCAGGGCTTGTCCGAGCCGGAGCTTGCCGCGCTCTATGCCGAGGGGCTGCGCGCGCTCAAGCCCAAGTTCGACCTCTACGAGAAGGGCAACCGGGTCAACCACCACCCCTGGCTTGGCGACCTGCTCATCCGGCGCGCGCGCAAGAGCCAGCGCCTGCGCAATCGCATGGCCGCGGTGCTCGAGGAGCGCGCCACGCCCGCGCAGCTGATCACCCTGCGCGGGCTCGTCAAGCTCTTCATCGAGTAGGCCCCGGCCGGCAGCCGAGCCGTCGAAGGAGCGGGCTGTCGAAGGCCCGAGTTGTCGAACAGGGGCTCCGGGTCCTCGCTCAGGGCTGCTGCGTGCGCCGACGCAGCTCGCGCAGCTCGGCGCTGAGCTTGCGCTCGTGGTCGACGCACTCCTTCATCGACAGCCGGTCGTCGCGGTCGAGATCCGCGGCATCGAACTGCGCCATGCGCGCGGTGACGACTTCCTTGAAGGACAGCCGCCCGTCGCCGTCGGTGTCGGCACGCCTGAGCCGCTCCGTGACGCTGCGGCGCAGACCCGGAATGGCGGTGAGGTCCTCGAGCCGCACGTGGCCGGTGGCGTCGGGCCCGAGCGCCGCCCAGCTGCGCGCGATGTCGCGGTGGTACTCGTCCAGGGCGATGTAGCCGTCGTGGTTATGGTCGGCGGCACGACAGGCCTGCTCCGCGCCGCTGCCGCCGCCGGCGCGGGCGGTGGAACCTGTGCCCGTGCCCGGCGCCGCGGCCGAGGCCGCTGCCGCAGGTCGCGCTGCCGAGGTCTGGGCCAGGGCGGCCCCGCCCACGCCCAGCATCACGAGGGGCAGGGCCATGGCAAACAGGCGTCCGATGCGAGGGCCGGTGGCGCCGCGCGCCAGGGTCGGGCGGTCGGCGCGGGGGCGATGTCGGGTGGGCATGCTCATCTCCTTACCACCACCAACGCTGGTTGGGCCCGCCGTTGCAGCTCCAGGCCACCACGGGCTGGCCGTTGCGGAACTGCCCTTCGAGGACATCCACGCACTTGCCGTTGAGGTGGCTCACGATCGTGCCGCCCCGCGCGTGCCAGCGCTGGTTGCGCGCGCCCGAGCAGTTCCACACGATCAGCCGCGCACCGTCGTTCGTGTTGGCGTTCTGGATGTCCAGGCACAGATGGTTGGCCGTGACGATCTCGCCGCTGCGCCCCCACGAGAAGCGCTGGTTCTCGCGCCCGTGGCAGGCGTACAGCTGCACGACCGCGCCGGGGCGCAGCCGGCCGTCGGCCACGTCCAGGCACATGCCGCGCTGGCTGCGGATGGGCTGGCCGTAGGCGGGCGGGGGTTCCGGGGGGCCGGAGTTGTCGGGCCGGTCGCGGCTGGACCTGTTGGCCAGGATCGCGATGCCCGCGATCGCCGCCACGGCCACGGCAGCGGCTGCGGCATTCGAGCCGCGACTCTCCTCGGCCTCGGCCTTGACGAGCTTGAAGCGCCCGCCGCAGCCGCCGTTGACCCACAGCTCGCGGTTGGTGAGGTCGTAGCCCCAGGTGCGGTTGAAGCGGCAGGCCCCCTGGGTCTGCTCGACGAGCTCCACCTCCGTCACGTCCGAGGCGAGCGCCAGGCTCTGGTAGCCCCCGCCCGAGCGCAGCTCGACGGTGGCGTTGGCGGCAGCCGGCGCCTGGGGCAGCGCCACGGCTGCGGCCAGCAGCGCGGCACCGGCTGTGCGCACACGGTGGTTCAGGGGCATCGGCGGGGTCTCCTCTGGGCTGATGAGACGATAACCTGCCGCCAGCCGTTCAGGGCAGCGGGTTGACACGGGCTTGCAAGAGTGTGCCGCTCCCCACCGGTAGCATGGCGCCATGAACACTTACCGGTGGTTGGCCGGCCTGATCGCGACGTGGGCGTGCGGGGCTGCGCAGGCGCAGTCGCTTGCCGAGGTGGTGCGCGAGGCGCTCGTCCAGTACCCGGCCGTGCAGGCTGCACGTGCGCTGGCGGCCAGCAGCGACTCGGAGCTCGATCGGGCCCGGGCTGCGCGCTGGCCCGTGGTGGGCATCGGGGCCACGGCCTTCGAGCAGGAGGCGGTGCCGCGGCGCCTGGTGGCCACGCCGCAGGCGAACTACACCGTCTATGCCGGCGGGGGCATCGAGGCCGGGATCGCGCGTGCCCAGGCGCTGCAGCGGGCCGCGCAGGGCAAGACGGCGTCCACCCTCGACGAGGTCGGGCTGCAGGCCGCCGAGGCCTACATCGCCTGGGCGCGCCAGCTGGAGATCGTGCAACTGGCACGCGAGAACCTGCAGGCCCTGCAGCGCATTCGTGACGATGTGCGCCGCATCGTCGAGGTCGACGCCGGGCGCATGGTGGACCTCAGCCAGGCCGAGGTGCGGGTCAACGCAGCCGCCCTGGCCGTCGAGCAGCGCGAGGGCGAGCTGGCGCAGGCGGCGGCCCGCCTGGCACGCTTTTGGCCGCGGCCCCTGCCGGCTCGCCCGCAGGGGCTCGACGAGGAGCCGGGCGGGCGTCCGGCCTCGCTGGGCGAGGCGCTGGCCTACGCTCGGGAGAGCCACCCGCTGCTCGCCCAGGGCCTGGCGCAGGCCCAGGCCGCCGAGGCGGCGTTGACGCAGGCGCGGGCGCAGATGCGCCCGCGCGTGGAGCTGCAGCTGGCGCACCAGCTCAACCCCTACACGCTGCGCCCGGGCCTGAACACGCAGCTGCAGGTGAACATGCCCGTCTTCGACGCCGGCTCGGGCGCCGCCGGCGTGGCGGCCGCCGATGCGCAGGCGCGGGCTGCGCGCGCCGCCGCCGACGAGCAGGCGCTGCTCGTGCGCGAGCGCATCACCGCGGCCTGGGTGGAGTGGCAATCCGCACTGCGCCGCCAGTCCCTCCACGGGCGCCAGGATCTCGCGGCGCAGAAGGTGGTGGAGGGCTACCAGCTCCAGTTCCGCCTGGCCCGGCGCTCGCTCCTGGACCTGCTCAACATCCAGGCCGAGGCGTATGGCTACTCGGTCGCCGCGGCTGTTGCGGGGGCGGAGACGCGCCTGGCACGTTTTCGGCTGGCTGCGGCGCTGGCCGAGCTTGGCCGCGCCTACGGACGCTGAGTCCCACGCGCCTACGGACGCTGAGTCCCACGCGCCTGCAGGCGCTGAGTCCCGCACCCCTGCGGTTGGTGCCAACGGTTCGGCTCGCGCATGGCCCGCGGGCGATACTGCGCCCCATGTCCGCCGCCGACCCATCCGCTGCCGCGCCACTTCGCACGGATCCGCTGCTGGGAGCCTTCGCCCTGGTGGCGCAGATCCTGGAGCGGCCCCTGGAGGCGGCCACGCTGACGGCCGGTTTCGCCCTTGACGCCCAGGGCCGGCTGCCGCTGGCCGCCTACCCCGATCTTGCGCGGCGCCACCGTCTGGCGGCCTCCTGGGCCCGGGAGCAGCCGAGCCGGCTGCCCAGCCATGCGCTGCCGGTCATCGTGCCGTGCCGCGACGGGCGCGCCTACGTGCTGCGTGCGCTGTCGGGCGACCGCGCCACCGTGCTCGATCCGGCCAGCGGCCAGCAGGAGCTGAGCCTGCCCGTGCAGGAGCTCGATGCGGCCAGCCAGGGCGAGGTGCTGGTGGTGAAGGCGCTCGCGCAGCCCGCCGACCAGACCCTCGTGCCGTTTCGCGGGCGCGCTTTCGGCTGGCTGTGGGCGACGCTGTGGCGCCTGCGTCGCTTCTACGTGGAGTCGATGTTCGCCGCCGTGATCGCCAACGTGCTCACGCTGGCAAGCGTGTTCTTCACGATGAACGTCTATGACCGGGTCGTGCCCACGCAGGCCTACACCTCGCTGTGGACGCTGGCCATCGGCGCTGCGGTCGCGGCGCTGCTGGAGTTCGCCATGCGCTGGCTCAAGGCGCGCCTGGTGGACCTGGGCGGCAAGCGGGCCGACCTCGCGATCAACGCCACGCTGCTGCGCGAGATCATGTCGATCCGGCTGGAGCACCGGCCGCAGTCGATCGGCATTTTCGCCAGCTCGATGCGCGACTTCGAGGCGCTGCGCGATTTCTGCTCCTCGGCCAGCTTCGTGCTGCTGACCGAGCTGCCCTTCGCCGTCCTGTTCATCGCCCTGATCTTCGTCATCGGCGGGCCCATCGGCTGGATCCCGACCCTGGCCGTGCCGCTGGTGGTGGCCATCGCGCTGCTGGCCCAGCCCGCGCTCATGCGCGCGATGCGGGAGAACATGAAGGAGGCGGGCGACCGGCAAAGCGTGCTCGTGGAGGCGGTGCTCAACCTGGAGACCCTCAAGGCGCACAACGCCGAGGGCTACCTGCAGCGGCGCTGGGAGGTGGCCAACGAGCATGGGGCCGACGCCTACAAGCGCATCCGTGCCATGTCCAACCTCATCATGGGACTCACGCAGACGCTGCAGCAGCTGGTGACCATCGCGATGGTGGTGGCCGGTGTCTACCTGATCCACGCCGGCGCGCTCACGCTGGGCGGGCTGATCGCCGCCGTGATCCTGGCGGGCCGGGCCATCTCGCCCCTGGGCAGCCTCATGGGGCTGGCTGCGCGCTACCAGCAGGCGGCCACGGCGCTGCAGACGCTCGACGGCCTGATGAAGCGCCCGCGCGACCGCGATGACGCGCGCCAGTACCTGCGGGCCGAGCGCCGGGACGGCGGCTGTGCGCTGCAGCTCGAGGAGCTGGAGTTCGCCTACCCGGGCGAGCCGCGCCTGCCGGTGCTGCGCCGGGTGAGCCTGCAGCTGCCCGCGGGCGCGCGCATGGCGGTGCTGGGCCGCGTGGGCTCGGGCAAGTCCACGCTGCTGCGCGTGGCCGCCGGGCTGCACGAGCCGCTGGCCGGCCAGGTGCGCGCAGACGGGCTGGCGCTTCAGCAGATCGACCCCGCTTCGCAGCGCGCGCGCATCGGCTGGGTCGGGCAGGAGCCGATGCTCTTCATGGGCACGCTGCGCGAGAACCTGGTGCTGTCGGATCGCCACACGCCCGACAGCCGCATCCTGGAGGTGCTCAAGGCCATCGAGCTGCACGCCCTCGTGGCCGAGCACCCGCGCGGGCTGGACCGGCCGCTGACCGAGGCCGGCGGCGGGCTCTCGGGCGGGCAGCGTCAGCTGCTGAGCCTGGCGCGCATGATGCTGCGCGACCCGCAGCTGGTGTTCCTGGATGAGCCCACTTCGCAGATGGACCAGCACACCGAGGCGCGCGTGATCGCCGCGCTCAAGGCCTGGCTGCCCGGGCGCACCGTGCTGCTGGCCACGCACCGGCCGCAGCTGCTGGAGCTCGTGGACGCCATTGCCGTGCTCGAGGCTGGCCAGTGCCTGGCCAGCGGCCCGAAGGCCGAGATGCTCGAGCGACTGGCTCGCGGCATCGCCTTGCCGGGCGCCGGTGCGAGTGGGGGCGCGGCATGAGCGTGCCGGGCCGCTCCCAAGCGCTCATCCCGAAGCGCGCAGCACGCAGGGCTTCTCCATGAGCGCGCTGGACAGCCCCGAGGACGAGGAGCGCCGCGCCAGCCGCTGGCTGCTGGCGGCCACCGCGCTGACGGTGGCTGTGGGCCTGGCCTGGGCGGCGAGCTTCGAGCTCGACGAGATCACGCGGGCGCAGGGCCGCGTCATCCCGGCCAGTCGCGAGCAGGTCGTGCAGAGCCTGGATGCGGGGGTCCTGCGCGAGCTGCTCGTGCGCGAGGGCGACGCCGTGCAGCAAGGGCAGGTGCTGCTGCGCATCGACGACGCGCGTGCCGGCCCGGTGTACCGCGAGGCGCGCGAGAAGGCGGTGGCGCTTGCGGCGCAGGCGGCACGGCTGCGTGCCGAGGCGGGCGGCCAGGCGCCTGTCTTTGCGGCCGAGGTGCGCGGCCACCGCGACGTGGTCGAGCGCGAGCGCCGCGCCTACGAGACGCGGCTGCAGGCGCTGGAGGAGCAGGTGCGGGCGATCCGCGTGTCGCTGGCGGCCACCGAGGCCTCGGCGCGGGCGGTGCAGGAGTCGATGGCGGCCACGCGCCGCGAGCTCGAGATGACGCAGCCGCTGGTGCGCCAGGGCGTGATCTCGGAGGTGGAGCTGCTGCGGCTGCAGCGCCAGCAGGCCGAACTCAACCGCCAGCTCGCCGACCTCGGTCGCCAGCAGGCCGACTTGCAGGCGCAGATCGTCGAGCGGCGCAACCGCTACCGCACCGACGCGAGCCAGGAGCTCTCGCGCGTGGAGAGCGAGCTTGCGCAGACGCGCGAGAGCGCCGCCGCGCGCGCCGATGCCCTGAGCCGCACCGTGATCCGCGCCCCGATGAAGGGGATCGTGAAGAACGTGCAGCTCACCACCGTGGGCGCGGTGATCCAGCCCGGGCAGGTCATCCTGGAGATCGTCCCGGTGCAAGACGAGATGCTGGTGGAGGCCTACGTGCGTCCGTCGGAGGTGGCCTTCCTCAAGCCCGGGCAGGCCGCTACCGTCAAGCTCTCGGCCTACGAGTTCAACAAGTACGGCGGCCTGGCCGGCGTGATCGAGCACCTGAGCCCGGACACGCTCAAGGACGAGCGCAACCGTCGCCCGGGCAGCCTGCCCGAGCTCGAGGAGGGCTACTACCGCATCCTGGTGCGCATCCGCGAGACCGACACGGTGCGCGCGGGCAGGAAGCTCGAGCCGCTGCCGGGCATGACGGCGGTGGTGGAGGTGCGAACGGGCAACAAGACGGTGCTCGAGTACCTGTTCCGGCCGCTGCAAAACGTCTCGCAGGCGCTGCGCGAGCGGTAGACGCACGCACCGTTGTTCGGGCATCCTTCGGTCCGCCCAAGCGTGAAAGGTTTCACGCTTTTCGCGGCCCGGCCCCCTCATGAGGGGGGCGCGGCCCGCGCGGGCGTTGCGGCGGCGCCGTGCATAGTCGAATCCAGACCCCGAGCCCCGCCTCGAACCTGAGGAGAGTCCATGAGCCCTGAGCATCCGGCCGACATGCCGGGTCGTTCCATGCAGGTGCTGCGCGGCGCGGCGCAGGCGCTGCGCCAGCCCGTGTTCGTCGCAGTCGCCCTCTCGCTGCTGGCCGTCGGGCTGACGCTGGCGGGCGTGTCGCGCGCCTACAGCGTCGACCGCATCGAGCAGGCCGCGCGCGAGCGCGGCGGAGAGACGGCGCGCATGGTGCAGGAGATGCAGCAACTCGTGGGCAG
>JBIIED010000158.1:0-7887 GCA_044237995.1 Rubrivivax sp.
GCGCAAGGCCAAGAACATGCTCATCAAGGTGGAGGGCACGCTGCCGCGCGGCTGCTCGGCCAAGGACATCGTGCTGGCCATCATCGGCCGCATCGGCACCGCCGGCGGCACCGGCTACACGATCGAGTTCGCCGGCTCGGCCATCCGCGCGCTGAGCATGGAAGGCCGCATGACGGTGTGCAACATGGCTATCGAGGGCGGCGCGCGCGCGGGCCTGGTGGCCGTGGACGACAAGACGATCGAATACGTCAAGGGTCGCCCCTTCTCCCCGGGTACCGACCGTTCCACGGGCCGCTTCGTCGGCGGCCCCGAGTGGGAACATGCCGTCGCCTACTGGGGCACGCTGCGCTCCGACCCGGGCGCGCACTGGGACGCCGTGGTCGAGCTCGACGCGTCGCAGATCCTCCCGCAGGTGAGCTGGGGCACGAGCCCGGAGATGGTGCTGTCGATCGACGACCGGGTGCCCGACCCCGAGCGCGAGCGCGACAGCGTCAAGCGCGGCGCCATCGAGCGTGCGCTCGCCTACATGGGCCTGGAGCCCAACAAGCCGCTGGCCGACATCTTCGTCGACAAGGTCTTCATCGGCTCGTGCACGAACGGGCGCATCGAGGACCTGCGTGATGCCGCTGCCGTCGTGCGCCGCCTGGGCGGGCGCGTGGCGGCCAACGTGAAGCTCGCGATGGTGGTGCCGGGCTCGGGCCTGGTGAAGGCGCAGGCCGAGGCCGAGGGGCTGCACGAGGTGTTCCGCGGGGCGGGCTTCGAGTGGCGCGAGCCGGGCTGCAGCATGTGCCTGGCGATGAACGCCGACCGGCTCGAGCCGGGCGAGCGCTGTGCGTCCACGAGCAACCGAAATTTCGAGGGCCGTCAGGGCAACGGCGGCCGGACCCACCTCGTGAGCCCGGCCATGGCGGCTGCGGCCGCGCTCGAGGGCCATTTCGTCGACGTGCGCCGCATCGCCTGAGGTCATCCACCATGCAAGCCTTCACCGTGCACCAGGGCCTCGTGGCCCCGATAGACCGCGAGAACGTCGACACCGACGCGATCATCCCCAAGCAGTTCCTGAAGTCGATCCTGCGCACCGGCTTCGGCGAGAACCTGTTCGACGAGTGGCGTTTCCTGGACAAGGGCGAGCCGGGCAAGGACCCCGCCACGAGGCGACCCAACCCGGACTTCGTGCTCAACCAGCCTCGCTACCAGGGTGCGTCGGTGCTGCTGGCGCGGCGCAACTTCGGCTGCGGCTCCAGCCGCGAGCACGCGCCTTGGGCGCTCGTGCAGTATGGCTTCCGGGCCCTGATCGCCCCGAGCTTTGCCGACATCTTCTTCAACAACTCGTTCAAGAACGGGCTGCTGCCCATCGTGCTGCCGGAGGCCGACGTGGCGCGGCTGTTCGACGAGGTCGCGGCCTTCCCCGGCTACACGCTGACGATCGACCTGCCGCGGCAGGTGGTGGTCAAGCCCGACGGGGCCGAGCTGCCCTTCGAGGTGCAGCCCTTCCGGAAGTACTGCCTGGTCAACGGCTTCGACGACATCGGGCTGACGCTGCGCCACGCCGACAAGATCCGCGCCTTCGAGGCCGAGCGCCTGGCGCGCATGCCGTGGCTGGCCACGCGCGACGTGGTCTGAAGGGAGCCGTGATGAACAAGGTTGCGATTCTTCCCGGCGACGGGATCGGGCCGGAGATCATGGCCGAGGCCGTGAAGGTGCTCGGCGTGCTGGAACTGGGCCTGGAACTCGAGACGGCCCCCGTGGGCGGCGCTGCCTACGAGGCACACGGGCATCCGCTGCCGGAGGCGACCCTCGCCCTGGCGAAGGCCGCCGATGCGATCCTCTTCGGCGCCGTGGGCGACTGGAAGTACGACACCCTCGAGCGCGCCCTGCGCCCGGAGCAGGCGATCCTGGGGCTGCGCAAGCACCTGGGGCTCTTCGCCAACTTCCGCCCGGCCATCTGCTACGCCGAACTCACGCACGCCTCGAGCCTCAAGCCCGAGCTCGTGGCGGGGCTGGACATCCTCATCATCCGCGAGCTCACGGGTGACATCTACTTCGGCCAGCCGCGCGGGCGGCGCACGTCGCCCGACGGCGCCTTCGCGGGGGCCGAGGAGGCCTTCGACACCATGCGCTACACGCGCCCGGAGATCGAGCGCATCGCGCATGTGGCCTTCCAGGCCGCGCGCCAGCGCGCCGGCGGGCGCGGCGGCAAGGTCACGAGCGTGGACAAGGCCAACGTGCTGGAGACCTTCCAGTTCTGGAAGGACGTGGTCACCGAGGTGCACCGCGAGTACCCGGACGTCGCGCTCGACCACATGTACGTGGACAACGCGGCGATGCAGCTCGTGCGCGCACCCAAGCGCTTCGACGTCGTCGTCACGGGCAACATGTTCGGCGACATCCTCTCTGACGAGGCCTCGATGCTCACCGGTTCGATCGGCATGCTGCCCTCGGCATCGCTGGACGCACGCAGCAAGGGCCTGTACGAGCCCAGCCACGGCAGCGCCCCCGACATCGCCGGGCAGGGCGTGGCCAACCCGCTGGCTACAATCCTGTCTGCCGCCATGATGCTCCGCTACACCTTGCAGCAGCCCCAAGCGGCCGACCGCATCGAGTCGGCCGTGCGCGCCGTCCTGGCCGCGGGCCTGCGCACCCCGGACATCTGGAGCGAAGGCACGCAGCGTGTGGGCACGCGCGAGATGGGCAACGCGGTCGTGGCCGCGATCACCGGCAAAACGATCACGACGAGCTGAACGCTCCCGGATTGCCTCGCCCCTGTCCCGGACCCTGGCGATGCGAGCCGGGGACGACAAGGGTCCGGGTTGTTGGAAGGCAGGTTTCTCATGGCACTGCAGGCAAATCCCGTCGTCGGCCTCGTGGGCTGGCGCGGCATGGTGGGCTCGGTCCTGATGGATCGCATGCGCGCCGAAGGCGACTTCGCGCTCATCGAGCCGGTGTTCTTCTCCACCAGCAACGCCGGCGGGCCGCTGCCCGCGGCAATTGCCGACCTCGGCAATAACGAGCGCACGCTGCGCGACGCCTCGGACGTGGCGGCGCTTGCCCGGTGCGACGTGATCCTGAGCTGCCAGGGCAGCGACTGGACGAAGGCCACCTACCCGGCGCTGCGCGCGGCGGGCTGGAAGGGCTACTTCATCGATGCCGCCAAGACGCTGCGCATGGCCGACGACGCCGTCATCGTGCTCGATCCGGTGAACCTGGGCGTGATCCGCGATGCGATGGCGCGCGGTGTCAAGGACTACATCGGCGGCAACTGCACGGTGAGCTGCATGCTGATGGGCCTGGGTGCGCTCTTCAAGGCCGACCTGGTGGAGTGGATGACCGCCACCACCTACCAGGCCGCCTCGGGCGGCGGCGCGCAGCACATGCGCGAACTGCTCACCCAGATGGGCACGCTCAACGCCGCGGTGCGCAGCAAGCTCGACGATCCGGCCAGCGCGATCCTGGACATCGACCGCCAGGTGGTGGCCACGCAGCGCGCGCTGTCGGCCGAGGAGACGAAGAACTTCATGGTGCCCCTGGCCGGCAGCCTCATCCCCTGGATCGACGTGGACCGCGGCGACGGCACGAGCCTGGAGGAGTGGAAGGGCGGCGCCGAGACGAACAAGATCCTCGGCCGCGGGCCGGGCTTTGCCGCGCCGGCGGTGCCGATCGACTCGATCTGCGTGCGTGTGGGCGCGATGCGCTGCCACAGCCAGTCGCTGACCATCAAGCTGCGGCGCGACGTGCCGCTGGCCGACATCGAGGCCATGCTCGCTGCCGACAACGCGTGGGCGAAGGTGATTCCCAACACGCGCGAAGCCACGCTTCATGGCCTCACGCCCGTGCAGGTCACGGGCACGATGGACATCCCGGTGGGGCGGCTGCGCAAGCTCGCCCTGGGCCCCACCTACCTCGGGGCCTTCACGATCGGGGACCAGCTGCTGTGGGGCGCGGCCGAGCCGCTGCGCAGGATGCTGCGCATCCTGCTCGAGGCCTGAGGCGTGCGGGGCGGCCCGTTGCCGGCAGCGCTGTCGCGAGATGTGCGCCGGGCGGCCGGGGTTTGCCGGCTTTTGGCCCCGCCGAGAAACCGATATCCTTGTCACCCGGGAACGAGGGTGCGGTTGGCTTGCAAAGGAAGTGGCCTTGAGACGTAGCACAGGTGGTGGCGTGCGCCGCAAGTTGGGCGTCGTGGCGCTGGCCGCCTGGATGGCGTCGGCGGCTGGCGCGAGCTGGGCGCTGGGCCTGGGCCGCGTGAGCGTCCAGTCCGCACTGGGCGAGCCCTTGCGGGCCGAAGTCGACGTGACGAGTCTCTCGGCCGAGGAAGCCTCCTCGCTGGCGCTGCGCATCGCCTCGCCCGAGGCCTACCGCGCCGCCGGGGTGGACTACAGCGACGCCCTGTCTGGCATGGAAGTGACGCTGCAGCGCCGCTCCGACGGGCGCGCCTTCATCCGCCTGAGCAGCCCGCGCGTGATCCAGGAACCGTTCCTGGACGTGATCCTCGAACTCACCTGGGCGGCCGGCCGCCTCGTGCGCGAGTACACGCTGCTCGTCGATCCGCCGCGAACGGCCGCTGCTCCGGCGCCAATGACGGCGCCCGTGGTGAGTGCCCCGCCGGCTGCGCCGCCGGCCGCTGTGGCTGCGGCCCCTGCACCGGCGCCCGCTGCTGCGCCTGCGGCGGCCCCGGTCGCTGCACCGGCTGCTGCACCGGCTGCTGCACCTTCCCCTTCGCCCGTGCCTTCCCCCGCTGCGGCTTCCGCGGCGCCCGCCGCCGTGCCGGCTCCCCGTTCTGCCGCGGCACCGGCACCGGCAGCGGCTCCGGCCGCTGCGGTGGCTCGCGGCTCGGCTGCAGGGTCGGTGCGCGTCAAGTCGGGCGACACGCTCGGGGGCATCGCGCAGCGCGTGCGCCCCGAGGGAGTGTCGCTCGACCAGATGCTGGTGGCACTTTTTCGCGCCAACCCCGATGCCTTCATCGGCGGGAACCTGAACCTCGTCAAGGCCGGTGCCTTGCTCGACGTGCCCGCTGCCGAGCAGGTGGCTGCGGTTTCGCCGGGCGAAGCGCGCGCGCTGATCGTCGCCCAAAGCGCCGATTTCGCCTCCTACCGCAGCCGCCTGGCTTCCGGCGTGCCCGCGGCGGTCGAGACGGCGCCGTCGCGCCAGGCGGCCGGCAAGGTCGAGGCCGCTGTCCAGGACCGCAAGGATGCCGCCGCCCCGGGCGGCGACCGGTTGAAGCTGTCGCAAGGCGCGGTGCGGCCGGGTGCCGAGGAGGCGAAGGTCTCGCGTGAGACGGCCAGCCGCGACACAGCCTCGCGCATGGCCGAGATCTCGCGCAACGTCGAAGAACTCAGGAAGCTGCAGGGCGCCGCCTCGGCGGCGCGTCCGGGTAGCGCCGCTCCGGCCCCGGCTCCTGCAGCCGGGCCTGCTCCCGGGAAGGCGCAGGCACCTGCTCCGGCGCCCGCTCCAGCTCCGGCTCCGGCTCCGTCCAAGGCACCGCCGCCTGTGGCCGCACCCGCGCCGGCACCGGCACCAGCGCCTGGCAAGGCGCCACCGCCTGCGGCCGCACCAGTCGTCGCACCGGCACCCGCCGCTGCACCGGCCCCCGCCGCTGCACCGGCCCCCGCTCCCGCTCAGCCTCCCGCGCCCGTTCCCGCGCCCGTTCCCGCGCCGGCAGGCCCCGCCTCGACCCCCGCCACCGCCGGCTCTGCGCCGCCCGTGCGCATCGAGCCTGATCGCCGTCCCGATTCCGAGCCCCCGCTGGTCCTGAAGGGGCAGGGCGCCTCGGCTCCGGCTGGGTCAGGGCCCGGCGCCGCCGCCCCGGCTGCCACGCCTGCGGTCAAGCGCGTGCCCGCGCCGCCGCCCGCAGAGGAGCCAAGCCTGCTCGACAGCCTCACATCGGACAACCCGATGCTGCTGCCGGGCGCTGGTGGTCTGCTGGTGCTGTTGCTGGGCTACGGTGCCTGGCGCCTGCGCGGGCGCTTCGGTCGCTCCGGCAAGAGTGGCAAGGGCGGCGACAGCGAAGCCTTCGGGGAGAGCAAGCTGCAGCGTGATTCCTTCTTCGGCGGCACAGGCGGCGGCCGGGTGGACACGCAGGAAGGCATGTCGCGCCTGCAGGGCTCGTCGATCGGCTACTCGCTGAGTCAGCTCGACGCCATCGGTGACGTGGACCCCGTGGCCGAGGCCGATGTGTACCTGGCCTACGGACGCGATCTGCAGGCCGAGGAGATCCTCAAGGAGGCGCTGCGCGCGCACCCGGAGCGGCTGTCGATCAAGACCAAGCTGCTGGAGGTCTACGCCAAGCGTCGCGACGTGCGCGCCCACGAGGTGCTCGCCGCGCAGGTGTATCTGGCCACGGGTGGCGCCGGCGCCGACTGGGAGAAGGTCCAGGAGCAGGGCCGCTCGATCGACCCTGAAAACCCGATGTACGAGCCTGGCGGCGAGCCCGGTGCCGACCTGCTGGCCTCCGAGTCGGAGCTCGACGCCTCCTCGGCGCCCACGCGCATGCAGACGGGTCTGCAGCCCCTGGGTGCGGACGAGGCCGGCCCGCCGGACCGGCCCGCCCCCGTCACGGCCCGTGCAGGCGGTCCCGTGGATCTCGACCTGGACCTTTCCGGTTCGGCGGATGCCCCGGCAGCGCCGCCAGGGCCTGCAGCACGCACGGCGGCAGCGCCTGCCGCGCCGACGCTCGAGCTGCCGCCCCTGGCTTCCGCGCCCGAGGCCGGCGGCACCGGCGGCGATTCGCTGCAGCCGCTGGACTTCGAGCTGAGCTCGATCTCGCTGGACCTCAACGCACCGTCGGACCCCGCCCCAGCGAAGGCCGAGCCTTCGCTGGGTGCGCTCGACCTGCCCTCGCTGGACCTCGACCTGGGCACCCCGGCTTCCACGCCGTCGCCTGCGGGAGCGGCCGGCGGCGCCTTTGCCAGCTCGCGGGCATGGGAGCTGTCGGACCTGCCCGGCTCGGCCGAGGAACCGCAGGCAGACCCGCCCTCGGAGTTCCAGCTGCCCGACGCACCGGCCGAGGCGGTGGAGCTCGGCGGGGACGCGGATCCGCTGGAGCGCAAGATCGAGCTGGCCGAGGAGTTCCAGCAGATCGGCGACGAGGAGGGCGCGCGCGACCTGCTGCGGGAGGTGCTGGCGCAGGCCGACGGCGAACTCAAGGCCAAGGCCCAGGCGCTGCTCGACCGCCTTGGCTGAGCGCGCCGCCCCCGGGGGGCGCCTGGCGCTGGGGATCGCCTATGACGGCCGCCGCTACCAGGGCTGGCAGTCGCAGCCGCACGGCCGCACGGTGCAAGACAGGCTGGAGGCCGCGCTGGCGGCCTTTGCCGATGAGCCCGTGGGCACCGTGTGCGCCGGCCGCACGGACGCGGGCGTGCACGCCTGCAACCAGGTGGTGCACCTGGACGCGCCGGTCGTGCGTGAGCCCTTCTCGTGGGTGCGCGGCACGAACCGTTTCCTCGAGTCCGACATCGCGGTGCAGTGGTGCCAGCCCGTGGCGCCGGCCTTTCACGCCCGCAACGCGGCGCTCGGGCGGCGCTACTGCTACGTGCTGCTGGAGTCGGCCGTGCGCCCGGCGCTGGACCACGGCCGCTGCGGCTGGGTGTTCCGGCCGCTGGATGGTCAGGCGATGCGCGAGGCCGCATCGGTGCTGATCGGCGAGCACGACTTCAGCGCCTTCCGTGCCGCGCAGTGCCAGGCGCCTTCGCCTGTGAAGACGGTGCGCCGCATCGAGATCGCGCAGCGCGGCGCCTACTGGCGCTTCGACTTCGACGCGAGCGCCTTCCTGCACCACATGGTGCGCAACATCATGGGCTGCCTGGTGGCGGTGGGCACCGGCACGCGCTCGCCGGGCTGGGTGCGCGAGGTGCTCGACTCGCGCAGCCGCGAGGCGGCGGCTCCGACCTTCGC
>JBIIED010000159.1:0-7798 GCA_044237995.1 Rubrivivax sp.
GTGGCTGGCGTGGCCTATGACTGGACTGGCCATTACCAGTCTGGCTTCGTGCTGCTGGCGCTGCTGGCTGGCGGCGGCTCGGTGATGTTCCTGCGCGCGCGGCCGCCTGCCTGAACATGCGGCCGCACGCCTGATCACGCGGCCCCTGGCGGCACGGGATCCGGGCGCCCGCTGTAGCCCTCATGATCGCGGCATGCGCGACTTCGCGACGCTCTACCAGCGGCTCGATGCCACCACCTCGACGGCCGACAAGGTGGAGGCGCTCGTGCGCTACTACGCCCACGCGCCCGCCGCCGACGCCGCCTGGGCGACCTGGTTCCTGGCCGGGGGCAAGCCGCGACGGCTCGTGCCCACGGCGCAGCTGCGCGAACTGGCGGGCCAGGCAGCCGGCATCGACGCCTGGCTCTTCGAGGAGTGCTACCAGGCGGTGGGCGACCTGGCCGAGACCATCGCCCACGTGTGGCCGTCGGGGCGTGGTGGCAGCCAGCGGGGGCTCGCGTACTGGGTGGAGGAGCGGCTGCTGCCGCTGCGCGGCCTGCCCGCCGATGACCAGCGCGAGCGGCTGCGCGCCGCCTTCGACGAGCTCGACGCTCCGGGGCGCTTCCTGCTCGTCAAGCTCATTGGCGGGGGCTTCCGGGTGGGCGTGAGCCGCCTGCTCGTGCAGCGCGCGCTCGCCCAGCTGGCCGGAGTCGACGAGAAGGTGCTGGCGCAGCGCATGATGGGCTGGACCGATGCGCGCCAGCAGCCCTCGGCCGCGCGCTGGCACGCCCTGCTCGACCCCGCGGCCTCGCCCGGCCAGGACGCAGGGCAGCCCTATCCCTTCTTCCTCGCCCACGCGCTGGACGTCGAGCCTGCCACGCTGGGCGAGGCGTCGGATTGGCAGGCCGAGTGGAAGTACGACGGCATCCGCGCGCAGCTCGTGCGGCGTGCGGGACAGGCCTGGATCTGGTCGCGCGGGGAGGAGCTGGTCAACGAGCGCTTTCCAGAGGTGGTGGCGTTGTCAGCCAGCCTGCCCGAGGGCACCGTGCTCGATGGCGAGATCCTGGCCTGGCGCGCCGGCGAGACCGTGCCAGCGCCTTTCCAGCTGCTGCAGCAGCGCATCGCACGCAAGACCCTGACGCGCAAGGTCCTGGCAGATGCGCCCGTGCGCTTCGTCGCCTACGACCTGCTGGAAATCGAAGGCGTGGACTGGCGCGACCAGCCCCAGCAGGCGCGCCGCGAGCGCCTGGAGCAGCTGCTGGCGGGCTCGGCGCTGCCGCTTTCGCCGCTGGTGCCAGCCGCGAGCTGGGAGGAGCTGGCGGCTGTGCGCGCGCAGTCGCGCGAGCGCGGTGTCGAGGGCCTGATGCTCAAGCACCGCGCGGCGCGCTACGGCACCGGGCGACGCAAGCAGTCTGACCGCGAGGCGGGCACCTGGTGGAAGTGGAAGATCGACCCGCTCACCGCCGACGCAGTGCTGATCTATGCCCAGGCCGGCCACGGCCGGCGCGCGAGTGTCTACACCGACTACACCTTTGCGGTGTGGAACCGGGCTCCCGCCAACGCCGCCGAGGCGCAGGCGGTGGTGGAGGCGATCGCCCGGCGCGAGCCGGCACGCCCGGGCGGGCTGCAGCTCGTGCCCTTTGCCAAGGCGTACTCGGGCCTGACGGACGCCGAGTTCGCCCGCGTGGACCGCGAGATCCGCGCCCACACGCTGGAGAAGTTCGGCCCCGTGCGCAGCGTACGCCCCACGCTCGTCTTCGAGCTCGGCTTCGAGGGCATCCAGGCGAGTCCGCGTCACAAGAGCGGGGTGGCGGTACGCTTTCCGCGCATGCTGCGCGTCCGCCAGGACAAGCCCGTGCACGAGGCCGATACGCTGGGCAGCCTGCAGGCCCTGATGGCGCTGCCCCGCGAGGGCTGAACGCGGTGCCGCAGACGGCCCGGCGGCTTGTTCGCTGCAGCCGTTCGCCGCCGGCGCGCCTCAGGGCGCCATGTCCACCTCTCCCATCACCGCCTCCTCGTAGGCCCACAGCGAGGGCAGCCCGCCCGTGTGCAGGAAGAGCACGCGCTCGTCGGGCGCGAAGTGGCCCTGGCGCGCCAGCCCGATCAGGCCAGCCATGATCTTGCCGGTGTAGACCGGGTCCAGCAGCAGCCCTTCGGTGCGCGCCAGCATCTGCACCGCCTCGACCATGCGGGCGTTGGGGATGGAGTACTTGGGCTGCCAGAAGCCGCCCACGCACTCGACCGACTCGATGGGCACCTTGAGGTCCAGGCCGAGCAGGTCGCACACCGCCTGGGCCTCCTTGTGCACGAGCGGGGCCTGGTCGGCCGGGTCGCGGCTCACGCCGATGCCGAGGATCGGCACGTCGATGCGGTTGCCGAGGAAGCCTGCGAGCAGCCCGCCGTGCGTGCCCGAGCTGCCCGAGCCCACCACCACGCGCGAAAAGCGCAGCCCGCGCTCGAAGCACTGCTGCTGCAACTCCTGCGCGCAGGCCACGTAGCCCAGGCCGCCAATCGCGTTGGAGCCGCCGCCCGGAATCACGTAACCCTTGCGGCCCTCGTCGGCGAGCGCATCCACCACCTGCTGCATGGCCTGCCCCATGTTCGTGCCGGCCGGCACGACCGTGATCGCCTCGACCCCCATCAGGCGGAACATGAAGTGGTTGCCGCTGCCCTTGGGGTCGTAGCTGCCCGGCACCCGCTCCTCGATCACGAAGCGGCAGCGCAGGCCTTCCTTCACGGCGGCCGCCAGCGTGATGCGGCAATGGTTGGACTGCGGAGCGCCGCAAGTCACGAGCGTGTCGGCGCCCTGCGCCAGCGCGTCGGCCACGAGGTACTCGAGCTTGCGCGTCTTGTTCCCCCCGGGAAAGAGCCCGAGCATGTCGTCTCGCTTGACCCACACCTCGGGCCCGAGGCCTTCGGGGCAGCTCCTGGCCAGTTCCGCGGAGAACCGCGGCAGCGGCTCCACAGGCGTGGCACCTTCGGTGTAGCGGCGGCGGGGGAAGCGCGAGAGGTCCATCGGCGGTCCGGAAGGGGTGAGGGGTGGGTGCCAGGGCGGCTGCAGGGGCCGCCACGCAGGGGGCAACAGTGTGCATCGGAATTCCCGCCGCGCAGGCCCGGGAGCCGGGCCCTGCGCACGCGCAATGCCTGCGGCGGCCAGCGCCTCCATGCTGCGCATTCGAAGCGCCGCCCGGATGGTCCGGGTGGTGCAGGGTCGCCCCCGACCCCTTCCTCCAACCCTTCCACACGCCGAGAGGATCCCCATGGAACCGAGCTCCCGCACCCATTTGGGCGATGGCAGCCACCAGGCGGCCGTCAGCCACAACCTTCGCCACATGGTCGACGAGATCGACGTCTTCCTGAAGTCAGCCGCCGACACTGGCGACCAGCGCTTCAATGCCGTGCGCGACCGCCTGGCCGAGCAGGTGCACGAGATGCGCATGCAGATCGACGAACTCAACCAGGCCACCCTCGCGCGCGTCAAGCGGGTGGCGCGCCAGGCCGACCAGACGGTGCAGGACCACCCCTACGGCGCAATGAGTGTGGCCGCCGTGGCAGGCCTCGTGATCGGTTTTTTCGCCGCCCGGCGTTGAGCGGCGATCCGGCGAGCCGGGCCAGCCCCCCCGGGCTGGCCGCTGCGCTGCAGCGGCTGCTCAGCGGGGCGGCCGAGATCGGCCGCACCCGGGTCGAGCTCGCAATGCTCGAACTCGAGGCCGAGCGGGTGCGGCTTGCCGGCTTGCTCTTGCGCGCGGCCGTGGGGCTCTTCCTGTTCCTCATGGCCGTGGTGCTCGTCGTCGCCGGGTGGCTGCTGCACCTGCCCCCTGAAGACCGCGCCGGGTGGGCCCTCGGGCTGGCGCTCGCCTTCGGCGCAGCCGCAGCCCTGGTGGGCTGGGACGGCCGGCGTCTGGCGCGGCGCCGCGGCCCACTGCTGTCCACCCGGTGGGTGCCTCCTCCCCGAGCACGCGAGGACTGACTGCCGGTCACGCTGGATCCCGATGCCCACCGGCACGCCGACAAACGAACCCGTAACGGCAGAAAGGGCTTCAAGGGGATAATGCTGGCCTTGCGCACGCCCCAGCCCCCCTTGCACGGCCAGACCCGGCGCCGCCAGCCCTTTCGTGCGTTGTGGTCCGATGACGATGCGCTCGTCGAGCACCGTGACCGCATCGCGCTGAGGCTGTCGCAACTGGCGGCCGTGATCTCGGTGGTCATGTGGGCCTACCAGTTTTTTGCCGGCCGGGTCGTGCTCGTGTGGCTCATGACGGGCGCCGGGCTGTTCCTCCTGCTGAACGTGTACTGGCTCAGCGTGCGACGGCGGCCGCTGGTGCCCTACGGGTTGCTGACCATCTCGCTTGCGACCACCGCCTGCTTCGCCACCTGGTACCAGGGCTACTACGGCATCTTCTGGTCCTATCCGATCCTCTTCGGTGCCTACTTCGTGCTGCCGCGTCGGCAGGCGACGCTCATCGGCGCGGGGTTCACCCTGGCCATGACGGCCATCGCCGTCGAGAAGGCGGGATGGCCGCCGGCGCTGCGTGCCTTCGCGTCGATGGGGCTGACGCTCTTCATGATCTCCTGGGCGCTGGGCATCATTGGCGAGTTGCAGCGCGCGCTGCGTGAGCAGGCCATCACGGATCCGCTCACCGGTGCCTTCAATCGGCGGCACCTGCAGGCCGAGCTCGCGCGGCTTTCGCAGCCGGGGCAGGGCGTGTCGCAGAGCCACTCCCTGCTGGCCATCGACATCGACCACTTCAAGCGCGTCAATGACCGTTTCGGCCATGCCGAGGGCGACGAGGTGCTGCGCCGGCTGGTGGCCGCCATCCTCGCGCGCAAGCGCGCAAGCGATCTCCTGTTTCGCACCGGCGGGGAGGAGTTCATGCTCTTGCTGTACCGCACGAGCCCGGCGCAGGCACGTGCGATCGCCGAGGACCTGCGCGAGCGCCTGGAGTCCCAGGCCTGGCTGCCCAACGGGGACACCGTCACGATCAGCATCGGTGTCAACACCTGGCGCCCCGGCCAGAGCGTGGACGAGTGGATGCGAGGCGCCGACCGGGCGCTCTATGACGCCAAGCGCGAGGGTCGCAACCGGGTGACGATGGCTGGCGAGTTCGAGTGAGCCGGGTTCCTCGGCTCGGGCCGCACGCTCAGCGCGTCGGGTCGTCGACGAAGCGGTTCTCGATGGCGCCGATGCCGTCGATCTGCACGCGCACGACGTCGCCGTGCTTGAGCCACACCGGCGGGTTCAGGCCCATGCCCACGCCCGCCGGGGTACCCGTGGCGATGATGTCGCCAGGCAGCAGCGTGATGCCGCGCGAGCAGGTCTCGATCAGGGTGGGCAGGTCGAAGATCAGGTCTTCGGTGTTCGCGTCCTGGCGCTTCTCGCCGTTGACGAAGCACTGCACGCGGGTGCGCTCCCCGTCCAGCTCGTCGGCGGTGACGATCCACGGGCCCATTGGGCAGAAGGTGTCGAAGCTCTTGCCGAGATCCCACTGCTGGTGGCGCATCTGCACGTCGCGCGCGGTCACGTCGTTGACGATGGTGTAGCCGAAGACGTGTGACATCGCCTCGGCGCGCGCGATGTTGCGTCCGCCGCGGCCGATGATCACTGCCAGTTCAGCCTCGTAGTCGATCTGCGCCGAGACGGCGTGCGGCAGCCGCACCTCGGTGCCGGTGGCCACCACGCACTCGGGCACTTTCGTGAAGACGATGGGCCAGGCCTGCGGGTTGGTGTTGCTGTCCTTGAAGACGGTGTCGCGCAGTTCGCGGGCATGCGCGTGGTAGTTGCGCCCCACGCACCACACGTTGCGGCGCGGGCGCGGGATCGGCGCCTCAAGCCGGACATCGGCCAGTGCGATGGCGGGCCCCGCAGGGCCGGGCATCGGCTGCCCGTTGGCGGCGGCTTCCACGAGCGCGAGGGCGCCTGCTTCGGGCTGCGCGAGGGCAAGCGGAGTCACCGTGAGGCTGGCGGCGTCGACGAGGCCGACGTGGCGGCGGCCCTGGTGCTGGAAGGTGGCGATGCGCATGGGGGTCGGGGTGAGCGGAGCCCGGATGCTACCGACATTGAATGGCCGACCGTGCGGCCCGACCATGGACACGTCAGGCGGTGCCGGCCCCGCAGGTGGACACAGTCGAGGGCCGCGCCGAAGGAGCCTGCCATGCACCGCACCACACCACCCCGACGGGCACGCGCAACGCGATTCCCGGCTACGCGTTGCCGCCCCTGCCGCTCCTGCCGCCGGCGATGCCCCGGGCGTGGGCACTCTCGTCCAAAGGGCCGTTGCCTAAAGGGTTGCCGCAGGTGCACGCCATGCGCCAGGCTGGCCGCGCCTAGAGCGTGGCCTCCACCTTCGCCCGCAGCACGGGTGTGACCTCGGGCATCACGCCAAACCACGCCGCAAAAGCCGGCCGCGCCTGGTGCAGCAGCATGCCCAGGCCGTCGACCACCGGGTTGCCGCGCGCGCGCGCGGCTGCCAGCAGCGGCGTCTCCAGCGGCACGTAGACGGCGTCGCACACCAGTGCGTGCCCCGGCAGCGCATCGAGCCGCAGCGCCAGCGGGGGCTGCCCGTGCATGCCCTGGCTCGTGGTGTGGACGAGCAGCGCGCAGCCGGCCAACGCCTCCTCGCGCGCCTCCCAGGGCAGCGCCTGCACCTGGCAGCTGCCGCCTGCGGGCTGCAGCTCGGCGGCGAGTTCCACGGCGCGCCCGGGGGTGCGGTTGAGCAGCCGGATCTCGCGTGCGCCGGCATCGATGAGCCCAGCCACCACGGCGCGCGCCGCGCCACCTGCGCCCAGCACGACCGCAGGGCCGGTATCCGCGCGCCAGGCAGGCTCGCGCTCGCGCTCGCGCAGGCTGTGCACGAAGCCGAAGGCGTCGGTGTTGCGGCCCTCGAGCGAGCCGTCCTCGGCCACGACGATGGTGTTGACCGCGCCGATGCGCTTGGCCAGCGGCTCGAGCCTGTCCACGAGCCGCATGGCCTCGACCTTGTGCGGGATCGTCACGTTGCAGCCCGCAAAGCCCAGTGCGCCCAGGCCGCGCAGGGCCGACTCCAGGCGCCCAGGCGCTACCGCCAGTGGCACGTAGGCGCCGGCCAGGCCGCGCTCGGCCATCCAGTGGCCGTGGATCAGCGGCGAGCGGGAGTGCGCCACCGGCCAGCCGATGACGCCGGCGAGCACGAAGGGCGGGCGGGAAGATGCGGTCATGGCTGGGGCAGGGGAGGGCTGGCCGGGCGAGGTGGCCGGGGCGGGTCGCGCCAGGCGCGCGGTACGCGTCAGCGCCGATTGTCGCCGCCCGCCGATAATCGCGGACCGCGGAGCCCGGTCGGTGTGTCTGAGTGCAGCCCCCGTGAGCCCGCGGCCGATTCGTGAACCCGATGCCACCATGAGCCAAGTCATCCTTCCGTCCCTGCCCGCTGGCGAACGCGTCGGCATCGCCTTTTCCGGAGGCCTGGACACCTCCGCGGCCGTGCACTGGATGCGCGCCAAGGGCGCCATCCCCTGTGCCTACACCGCCAACCTCGGCCAGCCCGACGAGAGCGACTACGAGGACATCCCGCGCAAGGCGCGCGCCTACGGCGCCGAGATCGCCCGGCTCGTGGACTGTCGCGCCCAGCTCGTGGCCGAGGGCATCGCCGCCATCCAGTGCGCGGCCTTCCACATCTCCACGGGTGGTGCCACCTACTTCAACACGACGCCGCTTGGCCGTGCGGTGACCGGCACCGCACTCGTGGTGGCCATGCGCGAGGACGGCGTGAACATCTGGGGCGACGGCTCCACCTACAAGGGCAACGACATCGAGCGCTTCTACCGCTACGGGCTGCTGGCCAAC
>JBIIED010000160.1:0-7752 GCA_044237995.1 Rubrivivax sp.
GGGCCACACACGCACCGAGGTGCCCTGGCGCCGGTCGCCCGATGCACGGGCACGCTGCTGCAGCGGCTCGACCACATCGCCGCCGGAGAACGCCAGGCTGGCCACCTGCCCTTCGCGCCACACCGTGACCTGCAGCCGCCTGGCGAGCGCGTTGGTCACGCTCACGCCCACGCCATGCAGGCCGCCAGAGAAGCTGTAGGCCCCGCCCGAGCCCTTGTCGAACTTGCCGCCCGCATGCAGCCGCGTGAAGACGATCTCCACCACCGGCACACCCTCCTCCGGGTGCAGGCCGAAGGGGATGCCGCGGCCGTCGTCGTCCACGCTCACCGAGCCGTCGGCGTGCAGCGTGACGCCGATGCGCCGCCCGAAACCGGCCAGCGCCTCGTCGGCGGCGTTGTCGATCACCTCCTGCACGATGTGCAGCGGGTTGTCGGTGCGGGTGTACATGCCCGGCCGCTGCTTGACGGGCTCCAGGCCCTTGAGGACACGGATCGAGGCTTCGGCGTAGGTACCGGCAGCGGCGGACGGACGGACGGCAGGAGGCATGGCGGCCGATTCTAGGAGCCGCCCCCGGCGGCTGCTGCGCGCCAACGCCCGGGCAATGTCGGGGACAATCGGGGGATGAGCGCCACCTCTTCCCCTGTGCCCGCCCCGCCGGCCGCGCGTCTTTCGATGCGGCAGGTGCTGCTGTGCGCAGCGGCCATCCTCACGCTGTCGATGGGCATCCGCCACGGCTTCGGGTTGTGGATGCAGCCGATGACGATGGACCGAGGCTGGAGCCGCGAGACCTTCGCCCTGGCCATTGCGCTGCAAAACCTCTCCTGGGGCGTGTTCGCGCCGCTGGCCGGCATGCTGGCCGACCGCTTCGGCGCCTTCAGGGTGCTGGTGGTGGGCGCGCTGCTGTACGCGGGCGGGCTCGTGCTGATGGCGCTGAGCACCAGCGGGCTCGCGCTGGCGGGCAGCGCCGGGCTGATGCTTGGCATGGCGCAGGCCGGCACCACCTACGCGGTGGTCTACGGCGTGATCGCACGCCAGGTTGCGCCCGAGCGCCGCTCCTGGGCGATGGGCGTGGCGGCCGCGGCCGGCTCCTTCGGCCAGTTCCTGATGGTGCCGGTGGAAAACGGGCTCATCGGCAGCTTTGGCTGGGAGGGGGCCCTCTTCATCCTTGGCTGCGCGGCACTGGCGATCGCACCGGCGGCATGGTGGCTGCGCGAGCCGGCCGTTCCGGCTGGGCCGGCGGGTGCGCCCGCTGCAGCGCCCGCGCAGAGCATCGGGCAGGCCGTGCGCGAGGCCTTCGGCTACCGCAGCTTCCAGTGGCTGATGGCCGGCTACTTCGTCTGCGGCTTCCAGGTGGTGTTCATCGGCGTGCACCTGCCGAGCTACCTGAAGGACCACGGCATGAGCCCGGGCGTGGCCACCACGGCGCTGGCGCTGGTGGGCCTGTTCAACGTCTTCGGCACCTACGCCGCCGGCTCGCTCGGCCAGCGCCTGGCCAAGCGCCACATCCTGGCGGCCATCTACCTGCTGCGCTCGGTGGCGATCTCGATCTTCCTGCTGGCGCCGCTCACGCCCTGGAGCGTCTACCTCTTCGCCTCGGTGATGGGGCTGCTGTGGCTGTCCACCGTGCCGCCCACGAACGCCGTGATCGCGCAGATCTTCGGCGTGCGCCACATGTCGATGCTCAGCGGCTTCGTCTTCTTCAGCCACCAGGTGGGCTCCTTCCTCGGGGCCTGGCTCGGCGGCCGGTTCTACGGCCTGACGGGCAACTACGACATCGTCTGGGGCCTGGCGATTGCGCTGGGCGTGTTCGCAGCCCTGGCCAATCTGCCGGTGCGCGAGACGCCCATCGCCCGCGCCCAGCCGCAACCGGCATGACCACCCGAGCCGCCACGCGTGTGTCCCGCGCCGCCGGCATGGTGCTGGCGCTGGCGGTGCTCTGCGCCGTGTTCGCCGCCTACCTCGACCCGCAACTTGCCTTCGAGCTGGCCACGCGGGCCTGGGCCTGCCCGTGAGCACCGGGCCGTGAGCACCCGCCGATGAGCACCCGCCGATGAGCACCGGGCACGGCCCCGCCACGGCACCGTCGGCGTGGGTGCAGCGCTGGGCCGCAGGCCTGCCGCCCGGCTCACGCGTGCTCGACCTGGCCTGCGGCAGCGGCCGCCACCTGCTGTGGCTGGCCGGGCGCAGCCTGCAGGTGACGGGCGTGGACCGCGACGCGGCGGCCGTGGAGCCGCTTCGCGCCCACGCCGAGATCGTCGTAGCCGACCTCGAGGATGGGCCCTGGCCCCTGCCCGGGCGCCGCTTCGACGCGGTGGTGGTGACGAACTACCTGTGGCGCCCGCTGTGGCCCGCGCTGCTGGGCTCGGTGGCCGAAGGCGGGCGGCTCGTCTACGAGACCTTCATGCGCGGGCACGAGGCCTACGGGCGGCCGTCACGGCCCGAATTCCTGCTCGAGCCGGGCGAACTGCTGCGCGCAGTGGTGCCGCTTCGGGTGGTGGCGTACGAGGAGGGCCTGCTGGAGGGCCCGACTCGCCTCGTGCAGCGCGTCTGCGCGGTGCGCGGGGGGCCGGCTAAACTGGCGGATTCGTTCACTGGCTTCGCACCATGACCCCCATCGTTGGCAGCATCGTGGCCCTCGTCACGCCGATGCGCGAGGACGGCAGCGTCGACTACGACGCGCTGCGCCGCCTCATCGACTGGCACGTGGCCGAGGGCACGGCCTGCATCGGCGTGGTCGGCACCACGGGCGAATCGCCCACCGTCTCGGTGGAGGAGCACTGCGAGATCATCCGCGTGTCGGTGGAGCACGCCGCCGGGCGCGTGCCGGTGATGGCCGGTGCGGGCGCCAACGCCACCTCCGAGGCCATCGAGCTCACGCGCTTCGCCAAGAAGGTGGGCGCCGACTGCTCGCTGCAGGTGGTGCCCTACTACAACAAGCCCTCGCAGGAGGGGATGTACCGGCACTTCCGCGCCGTGGCCGAGGCCATTGACCTCCCGATGGTGCTCTACAACGTGCCCAGCCGCACGGTGGCCGACATGCAGCCCGAGACGGCGCTGCGCCTGGCGCAGGTGCCCGGCGTCATCGGCATCAAGGAGGCCAGCGGCAACATCGAGCGCGCCGCCTGGCTCGTCAAGGAGGCGCCGCCTGGCTTTTCCATCTACTCGGGAGACGACGGCACCGCCGTGGCCCTGATGCTCCTGGGCGGTCACGGCAACGTGAGCGTGACGGCCAACGTCGCGCCGCGCGCGATGGCCGAACTGTGCCGGGCCGCCGTGGCCGGCGATGCCAGGCGCGCCGCGGCACTGCACCTGCAGCTGCTGCCGCTGCACCGGGCGCTCTTCTGCGAACCGAGCCCGGCTCCCACCAAGTGGGCGCTGGCCCGGATGGGCCGATGCGGCGCCACGCTGCGGCTGCCCCTGACCGATCTCACCGCAGCCGGGCAGACCACCGTGCGCGATGCCCTGCACGCCAGTGGCGTGCTCTGAGAGGAACCCGATGCAAACCCCTTCCCCCTTCGCGCGGCCGCACGCCGTCACCGCCGTGGCTCTGGCCATGGCCCTGCTGCTGGGCGGCTGCTCCTCGGTGGGCAGCCTCTTCGGGCGCGATGAGCCCGACTACCGGGGCCAGTCCGGCAAGACGCAGCCCCTGGAGGTGCCGCCCGACCTCTCGCAGCTCGCGCGCGATTCGCGCTACCGCACCCAGACAGGCGCTCCCGTGACGGCCAGCGGCCAGCAGGCCGCTGCCACCACCACCACGGCTGGGGCCGCAGCCGCCGGGCCCACGGTGGCAGCCACCTCGATCGGCAACATCCGTGTGGAGCGCCAGGGCAACCAGCGCTGGCTCGTGGTGCCGGCGCCAGCCGAGCAGGTGTGGCCTCGCCTGCGCGAGTTCTGGCTCGAGCGCGGCTTCACGCTGGTGGTGGATGAGCCGGCGGTAGGCATCCTGCAGACGAACTGGGCCGAGAACCGCGCCAAGATTCCGCAGGACTTCATCCGCCGCACGATCGGCCGGCTCTTCGAGTCGGCCTACTCCAGCAGCGAGCGCGACCAGTTCCGCACGCGGGTCGAGCGCGTGCCCGGCGGCGGCACCGAGATCTACATCACCCACCGGGGGATGGAGGAGGCCTACACCTCCAGCCAGCGCGACAACACGGCCTGGCGGCCGCGCCCGCAGGATCCGCAGATCGAGGCCGAGTACCTGTCGCGCCTGATGGTCAAGCTCGGCATGCGTGAGGATGCCGCGCGCAGCGCGGTGGCCGCCACCAGTGAGCCGCCGCCTCGCGCGCGCGCCGTGACGACACCTGCGACCCCCGCTGCCGCCACGGCAGCGGCCGCCGCGAGCGGTGCAGTGACCCTGGAGATCGACGAGGCCTTCGATCGCGCCTGGCGTCGGGTCGGGCTGGCACTGGACCGTTCGAGTTTCACCGTCGAGGACCGCGACCGCGCCGCAGGCCTGTACTTCGTGCGCTGGGTCGACCCCAAGACGCTGCCCAAGGACGACGATTCCTTCTTCTCGCGCCTGCTGGGCTCGGGCGGAAGTGCCCAGCCGCAGCGCTTGCGCGTGCTGGTCAAGACCGAGGGCAGCAAGACCCGAGTCTCTGTGCTCAACGCCCAGGGCACACCCGAGACGGGTGACGCTGCGCGCTCGATCATCGCGGCGCTGGAGCGCGAACTGCGCTGACGATCCGCACCCCTCAAGAAGAAGGCCGCCCGAGGGCGGCCTTCCTGCTTGGAGCGCGAAGCGATTACTTCGACGCGGCGGGCGCAGCCGGGGCGGCAGCCGAAGCGGCACCCGAAGCGGCAGGCGCCGGGGCGGGCGCGGGGGCCGGGGCAGGCGCAGCGGCAGGAGCCGGGGCAGGCGCGGGCTCGGGCTTCTTGCCGCAGGCAGCCAGGGCGGCGGCGGCAACCAGGGAGGCCAGCAGGAGCGACTTCTTCATGGGATTCCTCGAATGTGTTGTGGAACGATTCTTGTGACGGGAACGTGACTTGGACGGTCGGGACCGTTCTCGCAAGAGCTAGGGGAACCGGACCCTCCGATCCCAACGCTCAACCCGTGATTATAGTCTGGATAAGGGCATTCCCTGATCGGGTTTTCAGAGTCCGAGGATGTAGGGCGGAAAGTCAGGCCGGGCGCGTTGCGTCAACGCATCAGTCTCGAGCGCCCAGCGCACCACATCGGGCTCGTCCACGCGCAAGACGCCCGACCACTTCTCGCGCTCACGGACCCACAGGCCGAGCGAGCGGTCGGCCAGCACGCAGGTGGGCAGCTCCAGCTCGTCGTCTTCCGGACGCGCCGCCTGCACCGCATGCGCCCAGGTGCGGCGCCACGTCACGAACCTCGGGCTCGAGCGGCGAAGGCCCTCGAAGCCACGCCCGAGCAGCAGCACCTGCCGGCCAGGCAGGCGTACGAAGGCCGTGAGCGGATCGAGCAGCAAGGCCGATTCCAGCGGCCAGTCTGCAAAGCTGGGGTCGACGAGCACGAGCCGGCGCAGCCGGCGCTCGAGCGCTGCCTGCACCAGGCCTTGCAGCGCCAGCACGAAGCCAGCGTGGGTGTCGAACTCAGCGGGCTGCATCGCCGCCTGCCTCGGGGTGCGCCCAGCCTGCCTCGAGCCAGTCGTCGAGCACCGCGCGCGCCGATGCCCCCAGCCGCGCGACCTCGCGCGCCTCGAGCCGCCGGGCGTGGGCCAGCGCGTGCAATACCTTGGCATCGCCTCCAGCGGCGCGCCAGGACTCGCCGTTGACGAAGACGTGCCGCGCATCGACGAGCATGCGCGTGCGCGCATCGAGCCGCACGCCCTGCCCGGCACGCAGCTGCCGGCCCTGCGCCTCGAACCACACCTGCGGCTTGGGCTCGGTCAGCACCTCGCCCAGCGCCCGCTCGAGCGCGCCGGCGCGCCCCAGGGCCGAGGCAACGGCCTGGGCGCAGAAGCGCTGCAGCGGCGCGGGCACCTGCGCCGGTTGATCGGTGGCGGGCTGAGCGGGGTCGGCATAGCGCGCGCCCGGGTGGTCTTCCTGCGCCTCGGCCACGCGCAGCAGCACCTCGCGCGCGAGCTCCCCGGCCACCGGCGCGCGAAAGCCCACCGAGCAGGTCATGCACTCGCCCTCGGCCACGCCATCGTGGCCCCAGCGCGGGGGCAGATACAGCATGTCGCCCGGCTCCAGCACCCACTCCTGCTCGGGCTCGAAGCGGCGCAGGATCTTCAGCGGCAGCCCCGGCTCGAGCGAAGCGTCGGGCACGCGCCCGATGCGCCAGCGGCGGCGGCCGTGCACCTGGATCAGGAAGACGTCGTAGGAGTCCAGGTGCGGGCCCACGCCGCCGCCATCGGTGGCGTAGGAGACCATCAGGTCGTCCAGGCGTGCATCGGGCACGAAGCGAAAGCGCGAGAGCAGCTCGTGCGCGGCGTGCACGTGCAGGTCCAGCCCCTGCACGAGCAGCGTCCAGCCCGGCGTGCGCAGGGACGGCAGCGCACGGCGCGGCAGCGGCCCGTGGCGCAACCGCCACCCCCCGGCCTCGCGCACCACGAGGCGCGACTCCACGCCCTCTTGCGCCGCCAGCGACAGCAGTTGCGTGCGCGGCAGCGGTGGAGCCATGCCCGGCAGCGCCTGACGTACGAGCAGCGGCGCCTTGTGCCAGTGGCGGCGCATGAAGCGGCGCGGCGTCAGTCCGCCCAGCAGCGCGAGGGCTCGATCCGGATCCATGCTGGATTGTGGCGCGGCTGTGGGATGATTCCCGGATGGTCATCGCCAAGCCCTGCGTCGTCATGCTCACCTGGACCCTCGCCGACTCGCAGGGAGAGCCGCTGGACGAACTGGCCGAGCCCACCGAGTTCCTGTTCGGCGGCCAAGATCTGCTGCCGCGCCTGGAAGAGGCGCTGGACGGGCGCGAGCCCGGCGCCGAGCTCGATGTCTACCTCGAGCCCGAGCACGCCTTCGGCGACTACGACCCCGATCTCGTGTGCTTCGAGTCGCGCACGCTCTTTCCCGAGGGCACCGAGCCCGGCATGCGCTTCGAGGGCCTGCCCCCCGGGGCGGTCACCAGCGGCATGCCAGACGACGTCATCTACACCGTCACCGAGGTCTACCCCGAACACGTGGTGCTCGACGGCAACCATCCGCTGGCCGGCATTGCGCTGCGGCTGCACGTGAAGGTGCTCGCCGTGCGCGAGGCCACCGACGAGGAGGCGCAGGCCGGCAGCGTGGGCGAGCAGCTTCTGAGCGTGGCAGACAGCTCTGGCACTCCGCCCGGAGACGGCGCGCTGCACTGAGCCGCGCGGCCGGCCCCTTCAACCGCGCCCGGTCGAACCGAAACCGCCCTCGCCGCGCTCGGAGGCGCCGAAGGCATCGACCACACGGAAGGCTGCCTGCACCACCGGCACGATCACGAGCTGCGCGATGCGCTCGAAGGGCTGCACCGTGAAGGCCTCGCGGCCCCGGTTCCAGCAGCTCACCATCAGCGGGCCCTGGTAGTCGCTGTCGATCAGGCCCACCAGGTTGCCCAGCACGATGCCGTGCTTGTGGCCCAGGCCCGAGCGCGGGAGGATCACCGCAGCCAGCCCCGGATCGGCGACGTGGATCGCGATGCCGGTGGGGATCAGCACCGTCGCGCCCGGCTCGAGCGTGACCGGCGCCTCCAGGCAGGCCCGCAGGTCCAGCCCCGCGCTGCCGGGCGTGGCGTACTGCGGCAGCTGGCCCGCAATGCGCGGGTCGAGGATCCTGAGGTCGATGGTGGTCATGGGTTCGGGGGCGTGGGCG
>JBIIED010000161.1:0-7744 GCA_044237995.1 Rubrivivax sp.
GCCGTGCTGACCCAGCATCGCCGCCTCGGCCCCGAGCCTTCCGGGCAGGCGCTGGCCGATCTGGCTGCGAGCACGCAGGCGGCCATCGTCGAGGTGCTGGTGGCCAAGTCGAGGCTCGCGCTGATGCGCACGGGCCTGCAACGGCTCGTGGTCGCCGGCGGGGTCGGGGCGAACGTCGAGTTGCGGCGCCAGCTCGACGCTGCCTGTGCGGCCCGGGGCGTGCGCGTGCACTACCCCGAGCTGCACCTGTGCAGCGACAACGGCGCGATGATCGCGCTGGCCGGTGCCATGCGCGCGGCCGCCGGTGCGGCGGCCACGCGTGGCGACGGCGCCTTCGACGTGCGCCCGCGCTGGCCGCTCGGGCTCAGTTGACGGTGAGCTGCGCGCTGGCTGCGGCGCTTCGCTTGCCCAGCGTCAGCGTCAGCACGCCGCTGTCCAGGCGGGCAGCCGATTGCGACTGGTCCACCTCGGCCGGCAACCTGAAGCGACGGGCGTAGCTGCCCGTGGTGCGCTCGCGGTAGACGGTGCGCTCGCCCTCGCTGCGCTCGGCCTCCTGGCGCATCTGGGCCTGCACGCTCACCTGGTTGCCGTCGATGGCGATCTTCACATCCTCCTTGGCCACGCCGGGCAGGTCGAGCCTGACCGTCCACGCGGCGGCGGATTCGGTGACGTCCAGCGCGGGGCTGACCGTCGGGGCGGCCGCGGCGGTCGCGTGGGTTGCGGCGGCGGTGGCGGCCGGGGCCGGCGTGGCGAAGAAGCGGTCGATGTCGTCGAACAGGCGTGACCAATCCTGGGTACGGCGGCTGACGGGAACGAGGAACATGGCAGTCTCCTGAAAGAGGCAGGTTGAACGGGATTCGTTGCGATCAGGTCGACCGGCCGGCTTCGGTCTTGCACCGTACGTGACTGCGCGGCGGCGGATTTCAAGGCGTGTGTGCTTGACCCGTGTCAAGCGGGTGTCCCGGTCGGAGCCGGCACGGCGCAGCCGGCACAATCTCAGACATGCGACACGACATGCGCGAGTTGCCCGGCTCGAAGATCCGGGAAGTGGCCAACGCCGGCCTGGGCCGGCCCGACGTGCTGGCCTTCTGGTTCGGCGAGAGCGACGAGGTCACGCCTGCTGCGGTGCGCGAAGCCGCGCAGGCTTCGCTGCAGGCGGGCGAGACCTTCTATGCCCACAACCTCGGCCTGCCCGAGCTGCGCGAGGCCATCGCGCGCTACGCCTCGAGCCTGCACGGGCCACTTGCACCCGAGCGCATCGCCGTCACGTCTTCGGGCGTCACGGCGTTGATGCTGGCCTGCCAGATGCTCGCCGGCCCGGGAGACGAGGTGGCGGCTGTCACGCCGGTGTGGCCCAACCTCACGGCCCAGCCCCTGATCCTCGGGGCGCAGGTGCGGCGCGTGCCGCTGCGCGTGCACGAGGGCAGCTGGAGCCTGGACCTCGACGCGCTGCGCGAGACCGTCACGGGGCGCACGCGCATGCTGCTCGTGAACGCCCCGAACAACCCCACGGGCTGGACGCTGACGGCCGAGGAGCAGCGCGAGCTGCTGGCGCACTGCCGGCGCACCGGCACCTGGATCGTCGCCGACGAGGTCTACGAGCGGCTGTGGTTTGGCGCCGGGCAGGCCGCACCGAGCTTCCTGGACGTGGCCGATCCGCAAGACCGGCTGGTGGTCGTGCAGAGCTTTTCCAAGAGCTTCCTGATGACGGGCTGGCGCCTGGGGTGGATGGTGCTGCCTCAGGAGTGGCCCGGCAGCGAGCACGCTGGGTGCCTGGAGGCGCTGGGCAAGCTGGCCGAGTTCAACACCTCGTGCACGCCGGTGTTCGTGCAGCGCGGCGGGCTGGCTGCGCTCGCGCGGGCCGACTCCATCGTGCCGGGCATCCGCACGCACATGCTCGGCTGCCGTGATCGCCTCGTCGACGGGCTGCAGCGCCTGCCGCGCGTGCAGGTGTCGCGTCCTTCCGGCGGGATGTATGCCTTCTTCCGCGTGGAGGGCGAGCGCGACTCGCTGGCGCTGGCCAAGTCCCTCGTGGCCGGGCACGGCCTCGGGCTGGCCCCGGGAGCTGCCTTCGGGCCCGAGGGGGAAGGGTGGCTGCGCTGGTGCTTCGCCTCGCGCGACCCGGCACGGCTGGATGCGGGGCTCGAGCGGCTTGCAAACGCGCTCGGGTGAGGGGTGGTACTCAGGCGGTGGCGGTGGCGGTGCGCCCCGTGGCGCCCATCCGGCTTGGGCTACAATGTCGGGTTTTCACGCACGGCGCGGGTCGGTTTCACCCGCGTTCGCAAGTCCAACCGGAAACCGTTCGGCTCGTCGCGCCCCCCGGGGCGCCTCAGGCATGCGCGGTCTTCCACGAACCGGAACACACGCATGTCCTTGTCCCAGACCCAGAAGGCCGAAGTCGTTCAGGCCCACGCCCGCGGCACCGCCGATACCGGCTCGCCCGAAGTGCAGGTGGCGCTGCTCACCACGCGCATCAACCAGCTGACGCCCCACTTCAAGGCGCACCTGAAGGACCACCACGGCCGGCGTGGCCTGCTCAAGATGGTCAACCAGCGCAAGCGGCTGCTGGCCTACCTCAAGGAAAAGGACGCCGACCGCTACACCGCGCTGATCCAGAAGCTCGGTCTGCGCAAGTGAACCCCGGCGGGCCCTGCGTGCTTCGACACCTTCGAGACACCGGGGCCCGTCTTCAGACGGAGACCGCTGCCGCACGGCAACTGCTGTGTCATTCCAAGGCGCCGCCGGCGAGGCTGGCGCGGCGTCCTGGAATGGCATTGTTGCCACGGCTCGACGGCTCCACATAACCGGCGCGCCCGATGGCGCGTCCTGCCAAGGAGACCCTTCCATGAGCCTGTTCAACAAAGTCACCAAGACGTTCCAGTGGGGCCCGCACCGGGTCACGATGGAGACCGGCGAGATCGCCCGCCAGTCCACCGGCGCGGTGGTGGTCGACATCGAGGGCACGGTGGTGCTGGCCACCGTCGTGGCAGCCAAGAACGCCAAGCCCGGCCAGGACTTCTTTCCGCTGACCGTCGACTACCTCGAGAAGACCTACGCTGCCGGCAAGATCCCGGGCAGCTTCTTCAAGCGCGAAGGCCGCCCGAGCGAGCTCGAGACGCTCACGAGTCGCCTCATCGACCGCCCGATCCGCCCGCTTTTCCCGGACGGCTTCTTCAACGAAGTGCAGGTCGTGGTTCACGTCCTGAGCCTCAACCCCGAGGTGCAGGCCGACATCGCCGCGCTCATCGCTTCCAGCGCCGCCCTGTCGATCAGCGGCATTCCCTTCAACGGGCCCATCGGCGCGGCGCGCGTGGGCTACATCAACGGCGAGTACGTGCTCAACCCGGGCAAGGCTGACCTGGCCAACAGCAAGCTCGACCTGGTGGTGGCCGGCACCGAGGCGGCCGTTCTGATGGTCGAGTCGGAGGCCGATCAGCTCACCGAGGAAGTCATGCTCGGCGCCGTGGTGTTCGGCCACGAGCAGGGCAACGTGGCCATCCAGGCCATCCACGAGCTCGTGCGCGACGCAGGCAAGCCCGAGTGGCTGTCCGCTGGCACGTGGGCGCCCCCGGCCAAGGATGAGGCGTTCATCGCCAAGGTCAATGCCCTGGCCGAGGAGAAGCTCCGTGCGGCCTACCAGATCCGCAGCAAGCAGGCCCGCACCCACGCCTGCCGCGAGGCCTATGCCGGCGCGAAGGCGGCGCTGAAGGCCGAGGGCGTGGAGTTCGACGAGGTCAAGGTCGAGTCGCTGCTGTTCGAGATCGAGGCGCGCATCGTGCGCAGCCAGATCCTGGCCGGCGAGCCGCGCATCGACGGGCGCGACACGCGCACCGTGCGCCCCATCGAGATCCGCACCTCGGTGCTGCCGCGCACGCACGGCTCGGCACTCTTCACGCGCGGCGAGACGCAGGCGCTGGCCGTGGCCACGCTCGGCACCGAACGCGACGCGCAGCGCATCGACGCGCTGGCCGGCGAGTTCGAGGACCGCTTCATGCTGCACTACAACATGCCCCCCTTCGCCACGGGCGAGACGGGCCGCGTAGGCAGCCCCAAGCGCCGCGAGATCGGCCACGGCCGCCTGGCCAAGCGCGCGCTCATCGCCGCGCTGCCCAGCAAGGAAGACTTCCCCTACGTGCTGCGCGTGGTCAGCGAGATCACCGAGAGCAACGGTTCGTCTTCGATGGCCTCGGTCTGCGGCGGCTGCCTGGCGCTGATGGACGCCGGCGTGCCGATGAAAGCCCACGTGGCCGGCATCGCCATGGGCCTCATCAAGGACGGCAACCGCTTCGCCGTGCTCACCGACATCCTCGGTGACGAGGACCACCTGGGCGACATGGACTTCAAGGTGGCGGGCACGACTGCCGGCGTGACGGCCCTGCAGATGGACATCAAGATCCAGGGCATCACGCGCGAAATCATGCAGGTGGCGCTGGCCCAGGCCAAGGAAGCGCGCATGCACATCCTGGGCAAGATGGTGGAGTCCATGGGTGGCGCCAAGACCGAGGTCAGCCAGTTCGCCCCGCGCCTGTACACGATGAAGATCAACCCGGAGAAGATCCGCGACGTGATCGGCAAGGGTGGGGCCACCATCCGCGCGCTGACCGAGGAGACGGGCTGCACGATCGACATCGGCGAAGACGGCACCATCACCATCGCCTCGACCGATGGCGACCGCGCGGAGTTCGCGAAGAAGCGTATCACCGAGATCACGGCCGAGGCCGAGATCGGCAAGGTCTACGAAGGCCCGGTCACCAAGATCCTGGACTTCGGCGCCCTGGTCAACATCCTGCCCGGCAAGGACGGCCTGCTGCACATCAGCCAGATCGCATTCGAGCGGGTCGAGAAGGTCGAGGATTACCTGCAGGAAGGCCAGATCGTCAAGGTCAAGGTGCTCGAGACCGACGAGAAGGGCCGCATCAAGCTGTCGATGAAGGCGCTGCTCGACAAGCCCGAGGGCTGGGTCGAGGACGATCGCGGGCGCGGTGAGCGGGGAGACCGCGGTGACCGCGGCGACCGCGGGCCGCGTCGTGACCGCGGAGATCGGGGTGACCGTCCGCGCCGCGAGCCGCGTGAGGCCCGTGAGCCGCGCGAGCCGCGCGAAGGTGGCGACGCCGGCGCATCGGGCGAGCCCCAGGCCCGCGTCGAGTCGGCACCGGCGCCTGCCGCACCCGACACCCCGCGCCAGCCTTCCGGGGACTGAGGATCGCCAGGGCGCTGTGCGTGAGCGCGGCGCAGGCGAGCAAGCGATGAAGGCGATCGAGATCACCCATCCCGGGGGGCCCGAGGTGCTCGTGCCGTGCGAGCGGCCCGAGCCCGTCCCGGCCCGTGGCGAGATGCTCGTGGCGGTGCGCGCCAGCGGCGTGAACCGCCCCGACGTGTTGCAGCGCAAGGGCCTGTACCCGATGCCCCCCGGCGTGTCGGACCTGCCCGGCCTGGAGATCGCCGGCACGGTGGCAGGCGGCGATGCGGCCGAACTGGCCGAGGCCGGTTGGCGCATTGGCGACCGGGTCTGTGCGCTCGTGGCCGGGGGCGGCTATGGCGAGCGCTGCGTCGCGCCCATCGGACAGTGCCTGCCGGTTCCGGCAGGCCTGTCGGACGTCCAGGCCGCGGCGCTGCCGGAGACCTTCTTCACCGTCTGGCAGAACGTGTTCGAGATCGCGCGGCTGCAGCCCGGCGAGACGCTGCTCGTGCAGGGCGGCTCCAGCGGGATTGGCGTGACCGCGATCGCCCTGGCCAAGGCTCTGGGCAGCCGCGTCATCGTCACGGCTGGCAGCGACGAGAAGTGCGCCGCCTGCGTGGCCATCGGCGCCGACCACGCCATCAACTACCGCACGCAGGATTTCGTGGCTGAGGTGCTGCGCCTGACGGACGGGCGCGGCGCCGACGTGATCCTGGACATGGTGGCCGGCGAGTACATCGGGCGCGAGCTGCGCTGCGTGGCCGATGATGGGCGCATCGCCCTGATCGCCGTGCAAGGCGGCACGCGCAGCGAGATCGATGCCGGCCTGGTGCTGCGCAAGCGTGTGGCCCTCACGGGCTCGACGCTGCGTCCGCGGCCGGTGGCCTACAAGACGCTGCTCGCGCGTGCGCTGCGCCAGCAGGTGTGGCCGCTCATCGAGGCCGGGCACATCCAGCCTGTCATCCATCGCGTCTTTCCGGCTGCGCAGGCGGCCGCCGCGCATGCGTTGATGGAGTCGAGCGCGCACGTGGGGAAGATCGTGCTGCAGTGGCAGGAGGCGTGATGGGCCGTCGTGCATTGGTCGTGGGCAACTGGAAGATGAACGGAAGCCGCAGCGTCAACGCGCCGCTGCTGGCCAGCGTGCTCCAGGCGCGCCCCTTTGGCTGCGACGTGGCGGTGTGTGTGCCCTTTCCCTACCTGCCCGAGACGGCGGTGGCGCTGGCCTCCAGCGATTTGCGCTGGGGCGCACAGGACTGCTCGGCCCACGAATCGGGCGCCTACACCGGCGAGGTGTCGTCGGCGATGCTGGCCGAGTTCGGCTGCCGCTACGCGATCGTCGGGCACTCGGAGCGGCGCGCGCTGCATGGCGAGAGTGACCAGCTCGTGGCCGACAAGGCGCGTGCCGCGCTCGCCCACGGCATCACGCCCATCGTCTGCGTGGGCGAGACCCTCGAGCAGCGCCAGGCCGGACAGACCGATGCCATCGTCAAGCGCCAGCTGTCGGCGGTCATCCACACGCTGGCGCACTGCGCCGGCGAGATCGTCGTCGCCTACGAGCCGGTGTGGGCGATCGGCACCGGGCTCACGGCTGCGCCCGAGCAGGCGCAGGAGGTGCACGCGCTGCTGCGTGCGCAGCTGCGCGCCGCCACTGCGCGCGCCGACGCGATGACGCTGCTCTACGGCGGCAGCGTCAAGCCCGACAACGCCGCTGCGCTCTTCGCGCAGCCCGATATCGACGGCGGACTGATCGGCGGTGCATCGCTGAAGGCCGCCGATTTCATTGCCATCTGCCGCGCTGTCGGCTGAAACGCTCACGAGTTCCCTGGAGTCCTTCGATCATGCAAGTCTGGTTGACCCTCATCCTCGTCGTGCAACTGCTGTCTGCGCTGGTCATGATCGGCCTGGTGCTGGTGCAGCACGGCAAGGGCGCCGACATGGGTGCGTCCTTCGGCAGCGGCTCCTCGGGCAGCCTCTTCGGTGCCACGGGCAGCGCCAACTTCCTGTCGCGCTCCACCGCGGTGTGCGCCACGGTCTTCTTCCTGTGCACGCTCGCGCTGGCGTTTGCAGGCACTTCGGGCGTCAAGCGCAGCGGCGGCAGCGTGCTCGACCGGCCGGCATCGGCGGCCAGCGCGCCGGCCGGTGCCTCGGCACCCGCGGCGGGCGTGATTCCCGGTGCCGCACCAGTGGCTGCGCCGGGCGTTCCGGCTCCGGCTGCATCGGGCCCGGCGGGCATCCCGAAACAGTGAGACAAATCCCCGTCCTCGGGCGCCGGTCAAGCCGGGCAGGGTGGGGTTTCGCGGTAAAATGCGAGATGTCGCGCAGCGTGCCTTTCGGGGCTTGTTGCATCGACAGGTTCCAGCAAGGCCGACGTGGTGAAATTGGTAGACACGCTATCTTGAGGGGGTAGTGGCGAAAGCTGTGCGAGTTCGAGTCTCGCCGTCGGCACCAGCCAAAATTTTTTTCCAGCGTGGCCGCCCGGGGAGGGTGGATCACGCGGCGCTCGGCGCTTCATGCGCAAGTCATCTGGGCGCGCCACCTGGCAGCAGATCGCTGTCGCGAGGCGCG
>JBIIED010000162.1:0-7742 GCA_044237995.1 Rubrivivax sp.
GGCCTCGAGCGACACCTGCGGCACCTGCTGCGGCTGCAGGCCGCCCGAGGCAGGGTTGCCGTAGCGCGGCGCCACCGTGGTGGGCAGCGCGATGCGCAGCCGACCCTGCTCGATGGTGGCGAGCTGCGCAAAACGGATCTCGAGCTCGATGGACTCCTGGGGCTTGAGGTTGCCGATGTTGGCCGTGTGCAGGCCGCCTGCGGACACTTCGAGCAGCACCGGGGCGTCTCCCGCCTCGAGAGCCTCCTCGTACTCCTGCTCGGCCTCCACCCGCGGCAGCACGCGCGCCTCCAGGCGTGAGGTGCCGATCGTGGCCGCCAGGCCCAGCAGCGCCGCGCCTTCGGGCAGCGGGAAGGTGTAGACGACCTCCAGCGGGCGGGGGCCGGTGTTGGTGTAGGTCTGGCGCAGCGTCAGCGTGTAGAGCAGGCCCTCCAGGCGCCCTTCGGCGCGGACCTCGTCGAGCACGGGCGGCTCGTCATCGCCATCGCGCGCCTGGAGCACGAAGCCGGCGCTGGGTTCTTCGAACATGTGGACATCCCTGAGCAGTGTTGTGGTGGTCTGGCGCCGGAATCAGTATCACACGAAATGAGCAGCGAGCTGCGCAAAACATCCGGCACGCGGGCCGCACGCGGGAAACCCCGGGCAAGCCTGCAGGGACATCTTCGAAGGGAGGTGGCTCAAATAGCGAGCCAGTACAGCGTGGAGGACGCTGCCATGCGCTGATCTTTTGTACAGTGTTAATCTGTACAGTGGTGACGAGTTGCAAAAGGGGTCGCTGCCACCCTGCGCGCTACCCGCAGCGCGCCAATTCAGTGCTGAGTGGGCTTGGAGCGCCCCGGCTGGCGCACGTGCCTGTAGAGCTGCGTCACCTCGCGCAGCAGCGCGCGCACCTGCCCGGGCGTGGGCCCCGCGCGGCCGGGCTCCACGTGCAGCTCCAGCCCGTCGGCAAGCGTGACGCGGCTCCACACCTCCACCGTGCCCGGGCGCGTGGTGCGCAGCGGGGCGTCTTCGGGGGCGCCGGCTTGCAGCTCGCGCACCCGATCCAGGCTCATGCCCGCTTCCGTCCAGCGGCGGATCAGCAGCAGCTGCTGCAGGTGGCGCTGCGCATACCAGGCCCCGCGCTTGGCGCCGTGGGGACGGTCCACCAGCCCCTCGGTGATGTAGTAGCGCACGGTGCGCGTGCTCAGCCCCGAGAGCGTGGCGAGCTCGTGAATCGAGAAGCGGTCTTCGGTGTCCGCAGGGTTCTCGGGGGGCTGGGTGGGGGGCATGGCGAGGCGAGGGCCGGGCTTGCCGGGAGGTTGTGCGCCAGCCTAATGTACAGCGCGCCGATGATTCGCGCTGTCGCCGCGGTGTGAGCGAATGCTACGAGGGGATCGGATCCAGGGCTTCGCGCAAGGAAGCCCAGGCAGGTCGCGCATCGAGGCGCTCAAGGGCGACAGAAGAGGCCAGTGGAGCATTCGCGTCAACGACCAATGGCGGGTCTGCTTCCGTTTCGTCGACGGCCGGGCTCTCGACGTCGAGATCGTCGACCATCACTGAGGAGGTCCCTCTCTATGCGCAAGGTCCCCTATCCGAAGCCCGGAGAGATCCTGCTTCACGAGTTCCTCGAGCCGATGGGCATCTCGGCCTACCGGCTGGCCAAGGACATTGGCGTGCCGCAGATGCGCATCAGCGAGATCGTGGCCGGCAAGCGGGCCATCAGCGTGGACACGGGCCTCAGGCTCTCGCGCTACTTCGGGCTGCACGACGGCTTCTGGACCGGGTTGCAGATCGACCACGACGCCGCGGTGGCCAAGGACGCTCTGGCCGACGTGCTGGCGAATATCACGCCGGTGCAGGCCGCGGCCTGAGGCCATTGGTGTCGCCTCCGCTTCCAAGGCAGGGGCTGCTGACGGGGTGTCGACGAATCCCGTTGGGCACTCCTGGTCAGCGCGGTCGCCCCGCCTCGAGCCAGCTCTGAAGGGCACGAGGCCCGAGCCGAAAGCGGCCGCAGTTGTGCTCCTGCAAGAGCGTGAGTTCGCGGCGAAGCAGCGGCTCGAACAGTTCCTCTTGAGCGCGGGGCAGGCCCATGTCTGCCAGCACCTCGGTAACCGTCTTCCTGTCCTGTACGACCTGGCAGATGGCCTCGGTCAGCTGGGGCCGGAACTGCACCCGTACGGGGTCGGGCACCCCCATGGCCTGCAGGACAACCTCGTACTTGGCGCAGGAGCGCCGGTACGTCCAGGCGAACAGGTCCGCAGCCGCTGACATGTCGTGGAACTCGTACACGCCGAGCATGGCATCCGCGTAGTCGTTCAAGTCCACGTCCAGGAACGAGAGCGGCGCGCAGTTGAAGAGCATCAGCGGGATGTTTGCGGCCAGGCGGCTGACGCGCTTGTTGCCGTCCTCGAAGGGCTGCAGGTAGGCCAGGTTCACCCACAGGAAGAAGGCCGCTTCCAGCGGGTTGTTCACCTGCGCGGCCTTGGCCAGGACACGTTCCAGCACCTCGCGCAGCAGCTGGGGCATGTGTGCTGGCGTGTAAACCGTGTCGCTGATGCGCACCACCTTCTGCCGTATCGCTCCGAGCGCAGCGTCGTCCTCGAGCAAGTCCTGCATCAGCACGGCATGCAGGTTGCTGACGATGTTCATCCTCAGGCCCTGCAAGGGCACGTTCTCGACCATGAACTCGATGGCCTGCTTGTGGTTGAGCAGCATGACCGCATCGCGGTCACCGGCAGTTGCGCCGGACCGGAAGAGCTCTTCGGTGTCGAGCCGGGTCATCCGGTTGCCTTCCAGGTGGGAGGACGACCAGGACAAGTCGATGAGCAACTGCTCCAGGACGTTGCGCGCGTAGGTGCCAGCGGGCTGCTGGTCTTTCGTCTTCCCAAGCGCGTACAACTCCTGCGCGAGCCTCGCCCCGAGCAGGAAGCTCGTGTTCGGGACGTAGCTGTCCACGAGCGTTCGCGCATACCCGACCGGGGCGCGAGCGCCCAAGGGGGCGCGCAAGCGCCGGCGGACCTCCTGTGCGGCCGGTGACCAGGGCACCAGCGACTGGGTGCTCGGCGCCGGAGCCGACGCCCACGGCTGCCGCCACGGGTTGGTGGGCCGGTATTTCGTGGAGCGCCCACCGCCGCTGCGCTCGATGCCGTGGGCCTGGACGAGTGCCCGCAGGTGCCTGCGAAGGGTGCTTTCGGGTACTTGCAGCCGCCTGGTGAGCTCACCCGGGCTGACCGGGCGCCCGTCTGGGCCACCCAGCTCGGCCAACGCGGCGAGGATGGGTTCCTGCAGGGTGGGCATGAGCTGCTCAGTCTGTAGGTGGGAAGAAAGTGAGCAGTTTACCCATATTCCGATCATTTATACTTATCTCGCTCATAATTTGAGCGAAATATGGGCGCTTAGTGGTCGATGGAGAGCCGTGGCCCTGCCGGATGGTTGCCCGCATCAAGCGTGAAACGCCGCCCGTACAACCAGGGACACCGCCATGAAGCTGAGGAACACCCTCAGAAGCCGGCGAAACACGGCATCTGGATAGCGGCCGGCGAGGCGATCGCCAACGCCGTAGAGAAGCAGGCTGATGGATACCCCCAGCACCAAAGGCAGGGGCGCCACGGGCCAGGGGGTGGTCGACAGCAGACTCACCTGGATGGCCTTGCCGGCAAAGAAGCAGAGGTTGAGCGCAATGAGTTGCTGGTGGCGTGTCAGGCGAGCCAGGCCGCCGAACAGCACCATGAAGGGCGCGCCCACGTTCAAGGCCGACTCCGTCACGCCTGCGAGCGTGCCGAAGACCGGTGCCGCCCGGCGTGAAGCCGCCGACACATCGGCCCGGAAGTGCTGCAAGCCCCAGGGCAGCGCGACGCTGAAGGCCAGCAGCGCAGCCAGCAGGAGCAAGGACAAGCGCTCCGGCAGCGCCACCTGCAGCCACACCCCGGCCGCCGCTCCGACGACGATGCCGGGCAGCAAGGACCACGGAACACCTGAGTGGCGAAGCGCACGGCGGTTGGTCATCAGCCAGTTGCCAGCCAGGACCAACAGCGGCACGGCCGCAAGAAAGACGGCCGCGCGGTAGTCCAGAAAGAGCGCCAGCAAGGGCGTGGCGATCATGGCGAAGCCAAGGCCGAAGACACCCTGCGCAAAGGCAGCCACTGCCAGAACGGCCAGGCTGGCCAGCACTTCGACTGTGGTCACAAGCCAGGCGGTGGCAGACGCCGACCAGGCGGATTCAATCCAGCCGCACCCTGGCGTGGACCCGGTCGCCGGCCTCGGCCAGGCGGGCGACGGCATCAGCCAGATCGCCGTGGGTCAGCTCGCGCCGCTGGACCACCAGGCGGCCAGCCACGAACACCGTCTCCACATCGGCCGCACAGGCGCTCAACACAAGGTGCTGGATGCCATCGCGCAGGGGCACGGCATGGGGCTTGATGACGTCCACGAGAACGATGTCGGCCTGGCAGCCGGCAGCCAGGCGGCCGAGGTCCGGGCGCTGCAGGGCCTGCGCCCCGCCCACCGTGGCTGCATGGAAGATCTCGGCTGCGCTGACTGCCTGCGGAGAGCCCTCCGCCACGCGGCACAGGGCTGCTGCCATGCGCATCTCGTTGAACATGTCGAAGGGGTAGGTGTCGGTGCCCAGGCACATCGCAATGCCGTGGCGGAGGTACTTGGCGAAGGAGCGCATCGTCGCGCCCTGGCGCGCCTTCACCCAGGGCAGATGGCACAGATGGGTACCGCTGTCGCGCAGCCGGGCGAGCTCGGCGGCGTTGCAGGCGTCCACATCGCCGGACTCGCTGAAGAACATGCTGTGGCCCAGCACCAGATCTGGCCCGAGCAGGCCGACTCGGTCCAGATACTCGAGCGTCGTGCAGCCATGCTGCTGCCGGATGCGCCGGAATTCGGAAGGGGACTGGCCGGCGTGCAATTGAACCGGGTAGCCGGTTTCGTCAGCGGCTTGTCGGGTGGCCCGCAGCAGGTCGGGCTCGCAGGTGTCGACCTGGCCTGGGGCCAGCATGGCGCGCAGGCGGCCTTCGTGGGTGGCGTCGATGTCGCGGAGAAGCGCCACGCACTCGCGCATGCGGGGCATGCCGTCACCCGCGTAGGCGAAGTAGGCGGGGGCGCCGTCGGCCCCCAGCTTCCAGTAACGGCTGCGGTAGCGCGGCGCCAGGTAGCAGCGCAGGCCCAGGCGGCCCGCGGCGTCGCCCACCGCGCGAGGGGTCGCCATGTCGCCCTGGTCCCCCATCTCGGCATCGAAGCCGAGTTCCACGACCGTGGTCGACCCCGACAGCAACAGTTCCGAGAAGGCGCACTCTGCCGCGGCCAACTGGTCTTCGGCCATCGCGGCTGCGCGAATGGCGGGCAGCAGCCGGTACAAGGCGGTCACGTTGCTGGCCGCGCCGCGAGCCTCGGACGCGCCATAGTCGTCCAGCCAGCCCCGCGTGAAGGCGGTGTCGGTGACGTGCAGGTGCACGTTCACGAAACCCGGCATCACCAGCTTGCCGGTGGTGTCGATGATCTGGTGCACCGGTGCGTCCGCCCGGTCGGTCCATGAGGGGCCGGCGTACTCGATGCGGTCACCGCAGAACACGACATCGCCTCGCCGCAGGTGCACGTGCCGGGTGCCGTCGAAGGCGATGACTCCGCCGCCGCGCAGCAACGTGCGCACAGGCTGGCCACTCACAGCACGACCCGGCTGCGAACCCGCAGCGCCGCCTCGTTCAGACTGGCCACGGCTGCGGGCCTGTCCACGTTCAAGACCACGCCATCCTGCACCACGGTGCGTCCGTCGACAATGACCCGATCGACGTCATCGCCCGTGGCCGACAGCACGAGGAACTTGAAGGGGTCGTACACGGGAGACGCCTTGAACGTGTCGATTCGCACGAGCACGATGTCGGCCTTGCAGCCCGCGGCCAGGCGGCCCAGGTCGGGGCGGCCCAGGCCGTCGGCGCCGCCCACCGTGGCCATCGTGAACACCTCGTGCGATGGCGCTACGTCCACCGCGTGTTCGACGATGCGGCACACGGTGGCGGCCATGCGCATGTCGTTGAACATGTCCAGCGGGAAGGTATCCGTGCCCAGTGACTGGCGCACTCCCATCTGGCGGTACTTGTGGATGGAGTTGATGACGCCGCCACGGCGTGCCTTCACCCACGGCAGGTGAACGACCGTGGTCTGAGAGTCGCGCAGCGCGGCTACCTCGTGGGCACCCAGGGAGCCGAGGTCGCCGTCGGCCGTCATGATCTGCCCATGACCGATCATGCAGTCCGGGCCCAGCAATCCCGTGTCCTGCATGTATTCGATGGTCGTCATGCCGTATTGGCTGCGCAGGCGTGCGAACTCGTTGGGTGACTGCCCGGCGTGCACCTGGATGAGCAGGTGGTGCGCATCGGCCACGCGGCGGGTCTCGCGCAGCAGCTGCGGGTCGCAGGTGTCGATCTGCCCGGGTGCGAGCATGGTGCGCAGCCGGTCGTCGAAGCGGCCGTGCCACCCTGTGCAGAAGTCGACGCAGTCGCGAAACCGGGTGCGTCCGTTCTCTCGGTAGGCCTCGTACCAGACCTGTCCGCCCGGCGCATGGCCGTAGTGCATGGCCCGAAAGCGCGGGGCCGAATAGCAGCGCAGCCCCACCTGCATGGCGCGCTCGGCCACGCGGGCGGTGATGCCGATGTCCCCGTCGCCGCCTACCTCGTAGTCGTAGCCCAGCTCCACGATGGTGGTCGAGCCGGTGCGCACCAGTTCGGCGAAGGCGCACTCCGCCGCCAGCACCTGGGCGTCCGGGTCGATCGCATGGCGCACGGCGGGCAGCATCTTGTACAGCGTGCCGTAGTTGGTCTCGCGGGCTTCGTTGCTGAGGTTGCTGGCCTCTTCGAGATAGCCCTTCGTGAAGAGCGTGTCGGTGGCGTGCAGGTGCGTGTTGACGAGACCCGGAATCACGAGGCGCCCGCGGGCGTCGATGCGGGCGCTTCCCTGTGGGCGCGGCCGGCCGTCTTCGGGCCCGACGTACTCGATGGTCTGACCCGAGAAGACGACCAGCGCGTCCTGCAGCACCTCGTGCCGGCCACCCTGCCAGGCGATGACCGTGCCGTTCTCGATGAAGGTTTTTGGGCTCATCTCTTTGGGGTTCCTGCCGCGGGGAGGTGATGATCGCGAGGTGAGGCTGTCAGACGGTTACACGGTCAGACGGTCAGACGGCCAGGCGCCCGGCACCGACGCGGGGGTCGGGGCGACCGCCATCGCTGATGGCCAGGATCACCAGGATCTCGTCGGGCCGTGGCGCGTCCTCCACGCCGAGCGTCATGGTGTCGAGCTCGTTGAAGCTCCAGACGTTGTCCTTGTGGCCCAGGGGCACGTCGATGCGCGCACCCGCACTGGCCACCTTGGCCGTCGAAGGGATGATGGCCTCGCCGCCGCCCACGGCCAGGCGCATGGCCTTGCCCAACTTGGGGTGCAGCACGGCTGCAGCGTGCTCGATGTCGCCCTGCACGCCGACGATGGCGGCCTTGCCATAGGCCACCACGGGGCCGTCCAGCTGGGCCACGGCCTGCGGCAGCCAGCGTTCGGCCAGGAGCGGGCCGAGATCGATCAATGCCGAGAGGTCCCTCACGTACCGACCTGCCATGGGGTTGGCGATCACCAGCAGCATGGCTGCGCGGGTCACGGTGCGTGCGGCCGGCGAACCGGCTTCGGCCAGCACGGTCTCCTTGACGAGGACGACTTTTCTCGGACTCGGGGGGGTTGTGTGATCGTTCGTCATGCGGTGGGGGTCAGGCGTTTGC
>JBIIED010000011.1:0-27168 GCA_044237995.1 Rubrivivax sp.
GAGCACGCAGGAGACGAAACAGGGCGATACCTTCAGCGTCTCGCCCGATGCCGGCAAGCTGCAGCACACGTCCCCCAACAATTCCACGCGCAGCAGCACGACCGACTTCTACAGCCTCACCGTCGACTGGAACCTGGGCGCGCACACGCTCACCTCGATCACGGGCCAGTGGCGCAACAAGGGCACCAACCTGATCGACGACACGGAACTCTTCGCCAGCGTGGGCCTGCCCCTGCCCCAGGTGTACCGCCCGCAGACGAACTGGTCCAAGGCCACTTCGCAGGAGTTGCGCATCGCGAGCAACCCCGGGGGTACGCTGAGCTACGTGGCTGGCGTGTTCTATCAGGACGTGAAGGGTGGAGGACGCGGCCAGCAGATCGATCCCTCCGGGGCATTCGGCATCACCACGCTGGTGGACCTGACGAGCGAGGGCGGCGGCCGGGAGCAGGCAGCGTTCGTCGACACGGAATACAACTTCGGTGGCGGCTGGAGCGCCGGTGCGGGCGGCCGCTACTACCGCACCGAGGTGGACAGCCGCAGCACGGGCACGCAGTTCGGCGCGCCCTCCAACGTCGGGCCGATCAGCACCAATGACAGTGGCTTCACACCCAAGCTCACGCTCAAGTACCGGTTCGGCGCCACCAGCCAGTGGTACGCGGTGGCAGCCAAGGGCTACCGCTACGGCGGCGTGAACGGCTCGGCCCCCTTCAAGGCCTACAAGTCGGACTCGCTGTGGAGCTACGAGAGCGGCGTGCGCCTGGCTCCGGCAGCGGGCCTGCAGCTCGACCTGGCAGCCTTCGTGCTCGACTGGAAGGACGCGCAGTTCACCTACTTCATCGCGCCCACGGCAGCGAACCCGCTGCCGCAATCGGGCATCGACAACGTGGGCAAGGCGCGCAGCACCGGCCTGGAGGCGAGCCTGCGCTACCGCGTGAGCGCGGCTTTCGACGTGGCCGCATCGGTGGCCTCGATCGATGCGAAGACGAAGGTGCCAGTGGCCATTCCCGCCGGCCGCGGCGCCATCACGGCACCTGCGGGCTCGCGCCTGCCTGGCACACCGGACCTGCAGGCCGCGCTGCAGGCCAACCTGCGCTTCGCAGGGCCCATGGGCTCGCAGGCTCGCGCCAGCGCCACCTTCACCCACGTGGGTGACCGCGTGATGTTCCTCGGGGGCAACAAGCCGGCCGATGCCTACGACACGGTCGATCTCGGCCTGAGCTTTGCCAAGGGCAGCTGGACGCTGGCCGCGGGCCTGGCCAACGCGACCAACGAGAAGGGCGTCATGAGCATCACGGGGGCACCGGCCGGCGTCGGGGCCTTCGCGCAGTACTTCCTGCAGCGCCCGCGCACCTTCACGGTCTCGCTGCGCTACGACCACTGAGCGCGCCTTGAGCGCAGAGCCCGCGCAAGCACCCGCCCACACCGACTCCCGCACCAGCTGGCGGGTGCTGGCGGGCTGCTGCATCGTGGGCATCTTCGGCGTGACCTCGCTGTACGGGTCGACCTTCGGCCTGATGATGCTGCCGATGCAAAAGGAGCTCGGCTGGTCGCGGGGCGACATCACCTTTGCGCTCACGCTGATGACTCTGGTGGGGCCGGCCATCCTGCCGCTGGTGGGCTGGGTGATCGACCACGTGCGGCTGCGGCCGCTCATCCTGTGGGGGGTCGCGCTGCAGTCGGCGAGCCTCGCCGGCTTCGGGTTGATGCAGGGCAGCGTCTGGGTCTATTACGGGCTGAGCCTGGTGATGATCCTCACCGCCTCGGGCGCCTCGGTGCTCACGCTGTCCAAGCTGCTGCAGGCGTGGTTCGACAAGGCGCTCGGCCGCGCGCTGGGCATCCTCTTCGCGGTGGGTGCGGTCGGGTCGGTCATCCACCCGCAGGTCGTGAGCCGGGTCATCGCCCACGCCAGCTGGCGCGAGGCCTTCTTCGCGATGGGCGCGATGAGCCTCGTCTTCGGCGGGGTGGCGGCCTGGCTGCTGCTGCGCGAGCCGCCGGGCGCGGCACACCCCGGCCCTGCCGCGGCACCTGCCGGGCCCGCCTCGTCAGCGTCGTCGGCGCGCTCCTCGGCGCCGCCGGTGTCGATGAAGGCCTTCCTGAAGGACCCCCTGTGGTGGAAGCTCGCGGTGTGGAACATGCTCTTCGGTCTAGCCGCCGCGGGTACGCTCGTGCACTTCGCCGCACTCATGCAGGACCGCGGCCTGTCGCTGGCGCAGGCGGCCACCGCCATCAGCCTCGTGGGCGCCGGGGGCTTCGTCGGCAACCTGGCGGCGGGCTGGCTGATCGACCACACCTCGGCCACCCGGCTCGCGCGGCTCTTCGTGCTCGCGCCGCTGGCGGCCACGGCGATGCTCTTCTTCGGCTCGGGCCTGACGGTAGCCATCACCGCGGCGGTGCTGCTGGGCATGTTCAACGCCGGCGACCACAGCCTGTCCATGTTCCTGGCGCGCCGGTACTTCAGCGCCGAGAGCTTCGGCCGGGCGAGTGCCACGCAGCAGGTGGCCACCGTCTTTGGCAGCGGCACCGCGCCGTGGCTGATGGGCGTGGTGCACGACCGCACCGGCAGCTACGATGTGGCGATCATGGTGGCGATGGGGGCGTTCGTGCTCGCGGCTGTCGCGGCGTGGCTGTTGCCGGAGTCGCGCCGGGGCCCGCCCGGCGTGCCTGGGGCGGCGAGTGCGGGGGCTGCCTCGGCCTGAGCCGCGGGCCGAGGCACGCGGGAAGCGCGCCGGGCAGGCAAGAGGAGCCCGGGAAGCGGTCAAGAGCAGGCCAAGAGCCGGCAAAGAGAAAGCAAAGACGAGGCAAGGAGGACGCGATGCCTGCCTGGCGTGATTGGCTGCTGGCCCTGATGAGCCGGGACTGGGCCGGCCTGCTCGTGGCACTTGCCGTGGCCGCCGCGTCCGCCTTCGCAGCCGGTGTGCTGCCTGGCGCTGCGGGGGGAGTGCTCGCCCTCGTTGGCGGGGTGCTCGCAGCTGTGCTGGCCGGAGCCTCGCTGCGCCACCTCGTCACCCTCGCCCGGGCCCGCCGGGCCCACCCGCCGCCCGGGCGGATGATCGACCTCGGCGGCTACCGGGTGCACCTGCTCGCGGAAGGGGAAGCCCGCGAAGGCCGGCCCGCCGTGGTGTGGTTCGGCGGCGGGCACGCCAGCGGCCTGGCGATGCACCACCTGCACCGCGCGTTGCGCGAAGAGACGCGCTCGATCCTCATCGACCGGCCCGGCACCGGCTGGAGCCACACCGGCCCCTTCCCGCGCACCACCGCGCGCGAGGCCGAGGAGATGGTGCGGGCGCTGGAGCAAGCGGGCGAGCGCGGCCCCTTCGTCTTCGCCGGGCACTCCTTCGGCGGGCTGCTCGCGGCCAACATCGCGCGACGCCGGCCCGACCTCGTGCACACGCTGGTGCTGCTGGACCCCACGCCGCTGGAGACGATCGTCTTCGGCCCGCGCCTGTCGGCCCTGAAGACCATGCGCCGCACGGCGTGGCTGGGCGGCTTTGCCCAGCTCTTTGGCATCAGCCTGCGCGAGCGGGCCGATTCGAGGGCGCGGCAGGATCCGGCCTATGCCCGGGTGCTCGACGCGGTGAAGGCGGTGCTGGGGCCGCAGGTGGAGGCCAGCCGATGCATCGAGGCGTGCGCAGGGGCGTACTTTGCGCAAGCGTCGATCTTCCGCGAGCTCACGCCCGAAGGCGTGGCTGCCTGCGCGTGGGACACCGTGGTCTACGACCGTGACCTGGGCAACCTGCCCGTGTGGCTCGTGGGACCGAAAGACGACCAGGATGCCGACATCGCTGCACTACCCGAGGCCCAGGCCGGCAGTGATGCGAATGCGCGGCGCATGTTCCGCTTCTTCGCCGCCACGCGCGAGCGCTATCTCGCCACTTCGAGCCGCTCGCGGCGCGTGGTGGCACCGGCAGGCTCGGGGCACAACTTCGTCTACGAAGCGCCCGAGTTCACCATCGCGGTGATGCGTGAGGTGATCGGCGGCGGGGCCTCCAGTTAGCCCGGCCGAGCTGCGCCAGCCAGCGCTGGCGCAGGGCGCTCGAGCGGCCCAAAGGCTAGGCCGCGCGCAACATCCGCTCGAGCTCGCCCGAGTCCTTCAGGGCCTTCAGGTCGTCGTAGCCGCCCACCAACGTGCCGCGCACGAACACCATCGGGAAGGTGGGCCAGCCGCTCCACAGCTTGAGCGCGTTGCGCGGCCGCCAGCCGGAGAGGTAGCTGCCGTGCTCGATGTAGTGGTGGGCGATCCCCGCCTCGCGCAGCAGCGTGCAGGCCTTGCGCGGAAACGGGTTCCAGCGCATGCCCACCACCACGACGGCGTGCGTGCGCGTGGCGGCCTCCACCTCCTCGACGAAGTCGCGGTGGTGGCGGGCCACCCGCTCGCGAATGGCCGGGTGCAAGCGGGATTCGTCCAGGAGCAGTCGGGGCATGGCAGGCAGGGTGGTTCCGGGGATGGGAAAACGTGCAGGCGAAGGTATCACCACTTCTCGACCGACGGGCGCAGGTCGAGCTCGAAGGTCCAGGCGTCGCGCGGCTGGCTGTGCAGCCACCAGTAGGCCTCGGCGACGTGCGCGGGGTCGAGCACGCCACCCGCCCCGGCATCGGCCATGCGCTGCGCGAAGTGCTCGCGGGCAAACGCCGTGTCGATGAGGCCGTCGATCACCACGTGCGCCACGTGCAGGCCCTGCGGCCCGAGCTCGCGGGCCATGGATTGCGCCAGCGCGCGCAGCGCAGCCTTGCCACCGGCGAAGGCCGCAAAGCCCGCTGCGCCGCGCAGGCTCGCAGTGGCGCCGGTGAAAAGGAGCGTACCGCGACCGCGCGGCAGCATCGCGCGCGCCGCCTCGCGGCCGACCAGGAAGCCGGCCATCGCGCACATCTCCCAGACCTTGAAGTACTTTTGCGCAGTGGTCTCGAGGATCGGAAAGCGCACGTTGCCCCCGACGTTGAAGACCATCACCTCGATGGGCCCGATGGTCTCTTCGACCTCTCGCACGTACGCCTGCACGGCCTCCTCGCGCCGCGCATCGAGCCCGTGGGCGTGCGCCTGCCCTCCGGCAGAGCGGATCGACTCCACCAGCGGCGCGAGCGCGGCCTGCGTGCGCCGCGCCACGCACACCGTGTAGCCCTCGCGTGCGAAGCGCCGCGCCACGGCAGCGCCCGTGGCGTCCCCCGCACCGACGACGCAGCAGACCTTCGGAGCTTGCATCGCGCCGCTCCCGCTCAGGCGCGCGCGGTCGGACGCGCGCTGACGTCTGCGAACCAGCGCGCCAGGTGCGTGCGCTCGGGCGGGATGCGCACGCCCGCGGCCTTGCCGAGCACGAAGGCGCACTGCGCGACGATGTCGGCGATGGTGTAGCGCTCACCGGCGATGAAGGGCCGGCCGGCGAGCTCCTCGTCCAGCCAGCCGAGCGTGGCCATCGCCTTCTCGCGCGACCACTCTGCGTACGCCGGCACCTGGCTGAGGCGGGCGCGGTAGAACTCGCTTGCGTGGACGAAGGTGTCCACGATGGGCATGGCGACTTGCTGCTCCATGCGGCGGGCCCACATCTCCACCTGCGCCGACTCCAGAGCCCCCTGCCCGAAGAGCGCCGGCTCGGGATGCAAGGCCTCCAGGTAGCGGCAGATCGCCATCGACTCGGTGAGGCAGGTGCCGTCGTCGAGCCGCAGCACGGGCAGCTTGCCCAGAGGGTTCAGCCGCAGGAAGTCAGGCTGCGCGTTCTCGCCCCGGGCGGCATCGACCGACCGTGTGGGCAGAGACACGCCCTTCTCGGCCAGGAAGATGCGCACACGGCGCGGGTGCATGCCCGCGGGGAGGTCGTACAGGATCATGGTGCGCCCCGGAAAGAACACCGTTCACTTTACGAAGCCATGTGAATGATGTCAACTTCAGACCATGAGCACGACGCTGCCTCGAAAGCCGCACCGCCCCGCCGATGCCGGCCGCCCGCCGCCGGCGGTGCGCGGGCAGCGTGAGGCTGCCCGCCCGCGCTACCACCACGGGGACTTGCCGGCGGCGCTCAAGGGCGCGGCGGTGATGCTGATCGCGCGCCACGGCGTGGAGGGCTTCTCGCTGCGCGAGGCTGCGGTGGCGGTGGGCGTGTCGCCGAGCGCGGCCTACCGCCATTTCGCGGACAAGTCGGCCCTGCTGCGCGAGATCGCGCGCGACGCCTTCGCCGAGATGGGGAAGCGCTTTGCCGAAGCGATGGCCGGCGTGCCAGGTGGCGGTGCGCGGGCGGCGCGCGCGCGCTTCCTCGCCCAAGGCGAGGCCTACGTGGCCTTCGCGCTCGAGCAGCCTGAACGCTTCCAGGTGATGTTCGGCCCGCACGGGGCGGCTGCCTGCCAGTCGGTGGGTGCGGGCTGCGAGGCAGGAGCGGCGGGCGATGCAGGCATGACCCTCGAGCCGTCCGTGCCGGGCCCCGGCGTCGCGCTGGGGCACGCGCTCGACGCATTGCAGGCGGCAGGCTTGATCGATCCGGCCCGCCGTGCGGGAGGCGAGCTGCTCGCGTGGTCGTCGATCCACGGGCTGGCCACCTTGCTCGTGTGCGGTGCCTTTGCCGGGCAACCGGGCGATGTACCCCGCATGGTCCGGCGCATCGCCGAGGACTGCCTGCGGGCGCTGGCACCCCCCCGGTAAGGTCGAGAGCCGTGCACGCCATGTCCCACTCACGACGCAGGCTGTTCGTCAGCGGCGCAGCCGCCGCCAGCCTGCTCTGTCTGGGCAGCTGTCAGGCCAGGCCCCCAGGCTCCGCCTCCGAGCCGGGACCGCCCGAGGCGGTCCCCCTGGGCACGCTCCAAGCGCACCCGGGTGCGCCGCGCACCGCCTGGGTCTTCAGCTCGGGCGGGCCGCGCGGCTTCGTGCACATCGGCGTGCTCAAGGGGCTGGCCGCACTCGGGCTGCGGCCCGACCTGGTGGTGGGCAGCTCGGTGGGGGCGCTGGCCGGCACGCTCTTTGCGGCCGGGGTGGAGGCCACCCGGATCGAAACCCTTGCTCTCTCCGTCCAGCCCTGGGATCTGCTGCGTCTGAACCTGCGCGGGCCCGGGTGGGTCAGCGGCGGGGGCATCGCCGAGCTCGTGCGCGAGAGCCTGGGCGGGCGGCCGCTGCAGGAACTGCCTGTGCCGATGGCCTGTGTGGCCGTGAGGCTCGACGATCGCCAGGTGGTGGCCTTCACGCGCGGCGACGCCGGCCTCGCCGTGCAGGCCTCCACCGCCATCGAGGATCGCCTGGCTCCCGTGTCGATCCGCGGCGCGCGCTATGCCGACCCTGACCTGCATCTGCCCCTGCCGGTGCGCCTGGCACGCCGCCTGGGTGCTACGCGCGTACTGGCCGTAGACGCCTCGGCGCACGAGGACCGCGCGCCGCTGGGCGCCGAGGCCTACCGGGATTCCGACCGGCGCAAGCGCGAGCTCACACTGCCCGATGCGCGCCTGGCCGACGTGCTGCTGCACCCGGACACCGGCTACTGGACCGGCTGGTCGAGTGACTACCGGGCACGGTTGATCGCCGCAGGCGAGGCTGCCGTGCAGGCAAAGGCCGACGCGCTGCGCCAACTGCACACCGCATGAAGCCTCGAACACGGCCCCCCGCAGGTGAATCCGGCCGCCCGGTGCCGATGGCATGGACGGCGCCAACGGCGACTGGGCGCGCGCCCGTGGCGGTGCGGGCACTTGCACCCTCTCGGTGACCCTCAGCATGGCGCACGAAGACCCTGACCTCCACGTTCGACTCACCTGCCTGAACTGCGGCGCCCGGCTCGCCGGACGGTACTGCAGCGACTGCGGACAGAAGGACGACCCCCACCGGCCCACCTTCGGGCACTTCGTGGCCGAGACCTTCGAGAGCCTCACCCATGCGGACTCGCGCCTGTGGCGCACGCTGTGGGCCCTGCTGGTACGTCCCGGGTTGCTCACGGCCGAGTACTTCGCCGGCCGCCGCGAGCGCTACCTGCCGCCGGTCAGGCTCTACATCGTCTTCAGCGTCAGCTACTTCCTGCTGCTTGCCTTGTTCCCCGACTCGACTGGCTCGCAGCAGGCCAAGCCCGATGCGAACGAGACCCCGACCGTCGCCGCGTCTGCCAGCTCGCCCGCGCGCGTCGAGCCCGCCGCCGCCGCGGCCTCCGCACCCGCCTCCGCTGCGTCCGGCGCCCTCACGCTGAGGGCTTCTTCAGGCATCGGCCTCGCCATCGAGGGCGGCGCGCAGGCCTGCGAAAAGCTGGAGTACCGAGGGTGGGGTCGAGCCACCGTCGAGCCCAGGCTACGCGCCGCCTGCCGCAGTATTGCCGCAGACGGCGGCGCAGGCTTCGGCAGCGCCTTCCTGCGCCAGGTGCCGCGGGCGATGTTCGTGGCGCTGCCGCTCTTCGCCGCCGTGATGCTGGCCTTCTACCGGCGTCCGCGCCGGCTCTACGCCGAGCATCTTCTCTTCCTCGTGCATTACCACTGCGCGTTGTTCGCGGTGGCCTCTCTCCAGCTCGTGCTGGCTGCAGCACTGCCCGTCAGCTGGACCGAGCCGCTGGGCTGGGCCACCTTGGGGTACCTGGTGTGGTACGGCTTGCGGGGCATGCGTGCGTACTACCAGGACACGCGGGTGCGCACCGTGCTGAAGTTCGCCGGCCTGGCCACCCTGTACCTGCTCACGGCAGCGATCGTGTTCTTCTACGCGGGACTGGCCGCGGCCCTCAGCATGTAGACCGACGTGCTGACCTGGGCGCGACAGTCTTCGTGGCGGCCTCGCCGGACTCAGGCAGCAGGGCCTCAGGGCACCGAGCTGAAGTACTTCCGTGAAGCCAGCAGCGGGACGCCGAACATCAGGGCCGTCCCCGTGTTCAGCAGCACGTTGCCCCACACGCCGTGCGCCGCGGAAAACGCGGTGTCCACCGCATACCAGCCCGCCAGCGGATAGGCGATCGTGCGCCAGGCCAGCACCTGCCCGGCCACAAAGGGCCCACGGGCCAGCATGATCACCATGAACATCCAGCCTGCCATCACCGCACCGATGATGCCGTTGGCGAACTGAATGTAGCCCGCCACCGGGGCGGGGGCCTGCACAGGGCCGGACAACTGCCGGTAGTACACGAGGTTGAACACGCGCTCGCCGAGATCGGGCGCAAGCAGCAAGACGGCGCTGAGGGTGAGCACGACGGCGGCAGCGGCCTGGATCAGGCGCGACCAGAAGACCAGGGGAGGGGTGGCCATGCGCAAGGGTCCTGTGGAGTTTGAGACGCGGCAGGTGAGTGTCGCCAGCATGGTAGCCAAGTCATCGATTCGAACTTCGGCGAGCGCCAGCACCACGGGCGCCACACCCTCGCCCAGGACGCCGCGGCGCTCGAGGCGCTGCCGCGCGAGCGCAGGCCCCTGCTCTGACCGGCGCGCTGCCGCATACACTGCCCGGCACGATGCTGCCCGAGCCCGCCCCTGAGCAGACCCCGCCCCAAGGCAGCCCGCACCGCATCGTCATCGTAGGCGGCGGCGCCGGGGGGCTGGAGCTCGCCACTCGGCTCGGTGACACCCTCGGCCGCAAGGGCCTGGCGCACGTCACGCTGATCGAGAAGAGCCGCACGCACTTCTGGAAGCCGCACCTGCACGAGATCGCCGCGGGCAGCGTGGACATGCACGGGCACGCCACCGACTACCTCGCGCAGTCGCACTGGCACCACTTCCGCTACCGGGCTGGCGAGATGGTCGGGCTCGACCGGGAGCGCCGCCTCGTGCACGTCGCACCCGTGCGTGACGAGGACGGGCAGCCCGTCACCGCACCCTACACGCGCAGCTACGACACACTCGTGATCGCGGTGGGCAGCCACACCAACGACTTCGGCACGCCAGGCGTGGCCGAGCACGCGATCGCGCTCGAGACACCCCACCAGGCCGAGCGCTTTCACCGCCGGCTCGTCAACGCCTGCCTGCGCGCGCACATGCAGGAGGCGCCGCTGGCGCCGCGCCAGCTGCAGGTGGCCATCGTCGGCGCGGGTGCCACGGGGGTGGAGCTCGCCGCCGAACTGCATCGCGCCACGCGCGTGCTCGTGAGCTACAACCTCGAGCGCATCGACCCCGAGCGCGACATCACGCTGCACCTGATCGAGGCCGGGCCGCGCATCCTGCCGGCGCTGCCCGAGCGCGTGGCAGGCGCAGCGGCACAGCTGCTCCAGGGGCTGGGCGTGCGCGTCCACACGGGCGCGCGCGTGACGGCCGTGACTGGCGAAGGCGTGCAGCTGGCCGGAGGAGAACTCATCCCCGCCGAGCTCGTCGTCTGGGCAGCGGGCGTGCGGGCGCCCGGATTCCTGCGCGAGCTCGCGGGGCTCGAAACGAACCGCCTCGACCAGCTCGTCGTGACGCCCACGCTTCAGACCACGCGCGACCCCGATATCTTCGCCCTGGGCGACTGCGCCGCCGCGGCCTGGGCCGGGCGCGAAGGCGTCACGGTGCCCCCGCGCGCGCAGGCTGCGCACCAGCAGGCGATGCACCTGGTGCGCCAGATGCGCCGCCGCCTGCGCGGCCAGCCGCTCGAGCCCTGGCGATACCGCGACTTCGGCTCGCTCGTCTCGCTGGGCGAATACTCCACCGTGGGCAACCTCATGGGCTCGCTCGTGGGCGGCAACCTGTGGGTGGAGGGGCTCTTCGCACGCACGATGTACCTGTCGCTCTACAAGATGCATCAGGTGGCGCTGCACGGCTACTGGAAGACCGCGCTCGGCTCGGCCTCGCGGCTGCTCACGCGCGGCACGGAGCCGCGGGTGAAGTTGCACTGAGGGCAGTCGGGAAAGCCTGTGCTCGCAGCCGGCCAGCGGCGATGCTGCGGCCCCAACGAGCCCAGGCAGCGGCGTGATCGCTCCTAGAATCGTCGCGTGCTCTGCGCATCAGCCCCAGCAAGATTCCCGCCAACTGACCGGGTTCGCACGCCATGACCCTGCACTCCACGCCCGTGATCACCGGGCTGCGCGTGATCCCGGTGGCCGGCCGCGACAGCATGCTGCTCAACCTCAGTGGCGCGCATGCCCCCTTCTTCACCCGTAACCTGCTGATCCTGACCGACAGCGCCGGTCACACCGGCATCGGCGAGGTGCCCGGTGGCGAGAAGATCCGACAGACGCTGGAGGACGCACGGGCCCTCGTGGTCGGCCAGCCGCTGAGCGCACAGCAGCGCGTGCTGCAGGAGGCGCAGCGGCGCTTTGCCGATCGCGATGCCGGGGGCCGCGGCCTGCAGACCTTCGACCTGCGCACCACGATCCACGCCGTCACGGCCATCGAGTCAGCCCTGCTGGACCTGATGGGGCAGCACCTGGGTGTGCCGGTGGCGGCGCTTCTGGGCGAGGGCCAGCAGCGCGATGCGGTGGAGATGCTGGGCTACCTGTTCTTCGTGGGCGACAAGTCCAGGACCGACCTGCCCTACGCCAGCGAGCCCGAAGCCGATAACGACTGGTTCGGCCTGCGCCACGAGCCCGCACTCACGCCGCAGGCCGTGGTGCGTCTGGCCGAGGCCGCCTACGAGCGATATGGCTTCAACGACTTCAAGCTCAAGGGTGGGGTGCTGCGCGCGGAAGTGGAAATCGAAGCGGTGAAGGCGCTGCACGCGCGCTTTCCGCAGGCGCGCGTCACGGTGGACCCCAACGGCGGCTGGCTGCTCAAGGATGCAATCCGGCTCATGCGCGACCTGCACGGCGTGCTGGCCTACGCCGAGGACCCCTGCGGCGCCGAAGACGGCTTCTCGGGCCGCGAAGTGATGGCCGAGTTTCGCCGCGCCACCGGGCTGCCCACGGCCACCAACATGGTGGCCACCGACTGGCGCCAGCTCACCCACGCCCTGTCGCTGCAAAGCGTGGACATCCCGCTGGCCGACCCGCACTTCTGGACCCTGGCCGGCAGCGTGCGCGTGGCCCAGACCTGCCGCGACTGGGGCCTGACCTGGGGCTCGCACTCCAACAACCACTTCGACGTCTCGCTGGCGATGTTCACGCACGTCGCGGCGGCCGCGCCCGGGCGCGTCACCGCGATCGACACCCACTGGATCTGGCAGGACGGCCAGCGCCTCACCACGCAGCCGCTGCAGATCCGCGGCGGCCTGGTGCAGGTGCCGCAGGCCCCGGGGCTGGGCGTTCAGCTGGACATGGCCGAGGTCGAGAAGGCACACCAGCTCTACCGGCAGCACGGGCTCGGTGCGCGCGATGACGCGCTGGCCATGCAGTACCTGATCCCGGGCTGGACCTTCAACCCCAAGCGCCCGGCGCTCGACCGCTGAGCCCCGCGCGAGCCGGCCACCCCCGGCTCACACGGCCCGGCAGGCCCACTCGAGCGCTTCTTCCAGCCTGTCGTCACCCCAGAACAGTTCCTGGCCTTCGTGCACGAAGGTGTCTGAATGGTCGCACCGAAGTTTGTACCCGAGACCCCTCAGTCGCGCGAGCGAGCTTGCACGCCCCTCCGTGAACGGCCCCCGGCCGCACCGCACCGGCCTCTCACACTGCGCATCCCATGACACTGCCCGCCTTCGCCCCGCACGCGTTCCCGGTCTTCGTCCACGGCCTGGCCCTGAGCTTCGGCCTGATCGTGGCCATCGGTGCCCAGAACGCCTTCGTGCTGCGCCAGGGCCTGCGCCGTGAGCATGTGGGCAGCGTGGTGATCTTCTGTGCCCTGGCCGACGCGTTGCTCATCGCCGCTGGCGTGCTGGGCATGGCGCAGGCCCTGGGCGAAAGCCCGCGGCTCGCACGCGCACTGGCCTGGGCGGGCGCCCTCTTCCTGGCGGTGTACGGCGTGCAGGCGCTGCGCCGCGCGCGGCAGGAGCACAGGCTGCGCGCAGCCGAAGGCGGCGCGGGCCTGACGCGTCGCGTGGCCGTGGCCCAGGCCGCCGCCTTCACCCTGCTCAACCCGCACGTCTACCTCGACACCGTGCTGCTGGTGGGCAGCATCGGCGCGCAGCAGCCCGCGGCGCTGCGCGGCTGGTTCATCGCCGGAGCCAGCAGCGCAAGCCTGGGCTGGTTCGTGCTGCTGGGCTTCGGCGCACGCTGGCTCGCGCCCTGGTTCGCCCGGCCACGGGCCTGGCAGGTGCTCGATGGCCTGATCGGCGTGACGATGCTGGCGCTCTCGGCGCTGCTGGTGCGCCACGCGCTGGCCGGGGGCTGAGGGGCAAACCACCTGCAGCGCCCGGCAACAGGTACGCGCCGGGTGTGCAGCATGTCACGACAGCCCCCGCCACAAACGGGGGGCGGCGCACCCGCCCTGACGGGCAGGCATCTGTAAATTGCCCGCTTGCGTCTCCGTCGGGGCGCGCCACTGGTCCTACGTGTCCCTCCTGCTGTCCACCGCACTCGTCGCCGCGACCGTCACCCTGCCGTCCTGCTCGTGGGACCGGCCGGGTGTCGACCCGTACATGGGCAGCATCGAAGCGGCGGTGGACCGCTACCGCGACATACCGCCGCCTGTGCGGGCCAGGCTCAAGGAGAAGATGCGCGCGCGCGCCTACGACGACATCGCCTCCATCACGCGCGACAAGATCCAGGGCAAGCGCAGCTACTCGAACCTGCGCGACATGCACTTCGGCAACGGCCGCGTCTGCCGCCAGGTGGGCCGCACCAAGTGGAAGCCCGATGCGATCGAGCGCGGCCTGGTCTACTGCGAGGGCGAACACTGCCTGATCATCCCCACCGTGTGCCGCAACGTCAGCCGCGTCACGCCCAGCAGCGAGATCGACATCGAGACGGCCGTCGGGCGCGAGGTAGATCCGCCGAGCCCGAGCGCCACCGCAGAGTCCAGCCTGCTGGGCGGCCAGGCTGCCCTCGAGGATCCCACGCGGCTGCCACTTGCGATGCGTGAGCCCGAGCCCGCGCCCACGCCCGCACCACTGGGTGGCGATGGCACACCGACCTTCGCTCCGTTTTCAATGGGCGGCGGGGGGCCACCGCCGGACTCGCTGCGCGGTCCCCTGGGGGACCCCTACACCGGCGCGCCGCTGCCCGTACCCGAGCCCTCCACCTGGGCGCTCATGGCGCTCGGGCTGGCGGTGGTGGCGCGAAAGGCCAGGCGCCGCAAGCAGCCGGACTAGAAGACCTGGGCCGGCGCGTGGGCAGCCGCATCATCGGGGCGCCAAACTGACTGTGGAGCTTCAGCCGGCCGCCTGTTCGAGCCTGTCGATGTCCTGCGTCCAGGCGCTCATGAAATCGACGAACACCCGCACCTTGGCGGCGATCGGCATGTCGTGGCGGAACACCGCGTACACGTCGCGGCCCGGTAGCGCGTACTCGGGCAGCACCACCCGCAGCTGGCCCGCGCGAACGAAGCGCGCGATGTCCCAGCCCGATCGCATCATGATTCCGTGGCCGTCGAGCGCCCAGTTGAGTGCCACCTCACCGTCGTTGCAGCTCAGCTGGCCCTGGACACGCACGTTCTCCACGGTCTCTCCGCGCACGAAGCTCCAGATCCCGTAGGGCGCGTCATCGCGACGCACGACGATGCATGGGTGGCGCGCGAGGTCATCGAGGGTCTCGGGCGCGCCATGCCGCTCGAGGTACTGCGGCGATGCGCACAGGTGGCGGCGGTTGGACGCCAGCCGTCGCGCCCGCAAGCCCGAGTCCGCCAGCTCACCCAACCGGATCGACACGTCGATCTTCTCGCCTGCCAGGTCAAGGGGATGGTCCGACAGCACGAGTTCCACTTCCAGATCAGGGTACTCCCGCGCAAACGACGAGATCGCAGGTGCCACGCGCACGCGACCGAAGTTCAGCGTGGCGTTGACGCGCAACTTGCCCACCGGAAGCTCGGCTGAGCGCATCATGGTCTGGACGAGTGCCTCCATCGCGCCGAGGATGGCCTGGCCCTTGTCGAAGTAGACCTGGCCTGCGGGCGTCAGGCTGAACGACCGCGTCGTGCGATGGATGAGCCGGACCTTGAGGCGCTTTTCCAACTGCGCCAGGCGCTTGCTCAAGGCTGCCGGTGTGAGCCCCATTGTCCGGGCGGCCGCCGACAGGTTGCCGTGCCGGACGAGGCGCTGAAAAAACGCGATCTCGCCTTCAACGTCCATCTTCAACTTCCTGGAAGGAATGAATTTAACCGAGGTAACAAGCCGCTCGGTGGCAGCGCCCCTAGACTGCCCCATGCCCTGTGGGCAGCAGGGACGGCTGCCGCGTAGCCGGCATCGACCCGGCGGCCCGGCTTGTATGTCCGCTCATTCATTGAACGAGGATCAACATGGCCCACCCGTCCCGCCGCTCCTTCAACCTGCTCTGCAGGGCCTCATTGATTGCGATCGCTGCTGCGATGACGCTACCGGCGTGGTCTCAGGCCTATCCGAGCCAGCCGATCCGCATCATCAACCCGTCTGCACCGGGAGCCGCCTCGGACATCTCGGCTCGCCGGTTGGCCGAAGGCATGTCCAAGATATTGAACGTGGCGATCAACGTCGAGAGCAAGCCTGGCGCGGGTGGGGCCATCGGCGCCGAGTTTGTGGCGCGCGCACCGGCGGATGGGTACACACTGCTGGCTGGCACGATCAACACGCATGGCATCAACTCCGGGTTGTACAAGACGCTGCGCTACGACCCGGTGAAGGACTTCATCCCGATCGCCAAGATCAACTCATTCGCCAACGTCTTCGTGGTGCATCCCCAGGTCAAGGCGCGTACCTTCGCGGAGTTCGTGGCGCTGGCCAAGAGCCGGCCCGCCGAGCCCATGACCTTCGCATCCGGCGGCCAGGGAACCACCATGCACATTCTGGGCGAGATCATCAAGCGCGATGCGGCCATCCCTTACAACCACGTGCCGTACCCGGGCAGCCCGAGGGTCTTTGGCGACCTCCTCCCGGGTCGGGTCGACAGCTTCTTTGCCGGCAGTGCGCTGCTCAAGCCGCACATCGATTCCGGTGCGCTGCGCCCTCTGGCGGTGAGTTCGTCGAAGCGGCTGGACTCCCTGCCGAACGTGCCCACGATGCGCGAGTTGGGCTTTCCTCGCGCCGAGATGCGGATCTGGATCGGGCTCTTCGCGCCCGCCAACACCCCACAGGCTGTCATCGACACACTGTCTCGCGCCGCACGCCAGGTGCTGGCCGACCCCGCGCTCGATCAGGCGTTCCGCAACGAGGGCTCCATGGTCGAGACGTCGACGCCGGCGGAGTTCGCTGCGGAGGTGCAAAGCGAGGTGGCCAAGTGGAAGCAGATCGGGGTCGAACTCAACCTGGCGAACTGAGCCATGTCCAGCAGCCAGCCGGAGTCATCGGAAGAGTTCTTTGCGCGCCATGCGCACCTCATGACGGCCGAAGAGATCGTCGGCTTGAGAAGGTTCGGTGTGGGCAGGCGCATCGGCTTCGGTCGTCGGCCCGCCTTGCTCGTGATCGACGCACAGAAGTACATGGTCGAGCCGAAGGACCCCACAAAACGCGACCAGTACCCGGCAGCCTGCGCGAGCGGTGCGCGCGCCATACCGGTGATGGCCGCCCTGGCAACGGCCTTTCGGGCTGCCGGCGCGCCGGTGATCTATACGCGTAACCTGCTGCGCCGGGACGGGGCGGACCGTGGTCTCAAGCGTTTTCCTGCGGGTCTGCTGGCACTGGAGGGCTGGTTCGTCGAAGGAAGCGTGGGAGCGGAGTTCATCGACGACGTGATGCCCGCTGAACAGGACCTGGTCGTGACCAAGCCCAAGCCCAGTGCCTTTCACGGCACGGCGTTGACAGGGCTGCTGATCGACCGGGGCATCGACACGGTCGTCATCACCGGAGGCGCCACCAGCAACTGTGTGCGCGCGACGGCGGTTGATGCGTCGGCGCACAACCTGCGAACGGTGGTGGTGCGCGATGCAGTGTTCGATCGGGTGAGCCTTTCTCATGAAGTGAGCCTGATGGACATCGACCGCCAGATGGGGGACGTGGTCGATTCCGCGGAAGTCTTTGCGTATCTGCGGGGGCTGTCGACCCACACGCGCGCCTGAGCAGCCCATGAGCGGACGCGTCTGGGACCCCTACCTGAGCGAGAGCGACCGGCAGTGGCTGGCCACCCGAGCTGAGCGCCCGCTGCGCATGGGCAGCTCGCCGGCGCTGCTGATGATCGATCTGTACCGAGGTGGTTTCGGAGATACGCCGCAACCGCTGTCCGAGTCGGCGAAGCGCTGGCCCTGGAGCTGTGGAATGAACGGCTGGAACGCGCTGCCGCACATCGCGCAGTTGCTGGCGGCGGCGCGCCGTGCGCGCATTCCCATCATCCACTCGACGATGCGTGAAAACGCCGATGGTCTGGCCGGCTGGATGGATACCTTGCATGCGCGCGGCGCAGGCACGCTGGCCGGGCACCGTGCCGACGGTGACGCCAGGCGTGCGCGCGAGATCATCCCCGAGGCTGCCCCCTTGGCGGGCGAAGCAGTGGTCGAGAAGACCGCCCCCAGTGCCTTTGCCTTCACGCCGCTGCTTGCGCACCTGCGCGACCTGGGCGTGGACACCATCCTGGTAGCGGGTATGGCCACGAGTGGCTGCGTGCGTGCAAGCGTGGTGGACGGTGTGGCGCACCGCTATCGCATGGTCGTGGTCGAGCCCTGCGTGTTCGACCGCCTGGAGGCATCGCATGCGCTCAGTCTGTTCGACATCAGCCAGAAGTACGGGGACGTCATCGGGCTGGACACCGCGGTCTCGTATCTCGAAAAGGTTGAACGATGAGAGTTGCCGTGCTCGACGACTACCAGTCGGTGGCGTTTCGTTTCGCAGACTGGGGGCGGCTATCCAGTCGGGGCGTGAGCGTGGTGCCCTTTGCCGACCATGTGCACGATCCTGATGCCCTGGTGGCGCGGCTGGCCGAGTTCGATGCCGTGATGCGCATGCGCGAGCGCACCGAGTTCCCAGCTGAGGTCCTGGGCAGGTTGCCGCGCCTGAAGCTGATCCTGGCCACCGGCATACGCAATGCCGGCTCGATCGACCTTCCGGCGGCGCGAGCCCTGGGCATCACCGTTTGTAGCACCGAGGCCTTGCAGTCCGAGACGGTGGAGGTGACATGGGGTCTCATGATCTCGCTGTTTCGCGGCTTGCCGCGCGAGATCGCTTCGGTCCGCGCGGGAGGCTGGCAGCTCGGCATCGGCCGTCGGCTGACGGGCAAGACGCTGGGCATCGTGGGCTTTGGAACGATGGGCATACCCGTCTCCAAGGTGGCCCAGGCGTTCGGCATGTCGGTCCAGGCCTGGAGCCCCAACCTCACGTCTGCGCGCACCGATCCTCACGGCGTCAAGGCGGTTTCGAAGTCGGAGCTTTTCAGCACCTCCGACGCCATCACCATCCATGTGCCGATGAGTCCGGCCACGCGGGGCTTGGTGGGGCGTGAGGACATCGCCCGCATGCGAGCCAGCGCGGTGCTCGTCAACACCTCCCGGGCGCCCATCGTCGATGAGCAGGCGCTGATCGAGGCCCTGCGCAGCAGGCGAATCGGCGGCTATGGGGTCGATGTCTATGAGAGCGAACCGCTGACCTGGGACCACCCCTATCGTCATCTGGACAATGTGGTGGCCACCCCGCACATCGGCTACGTGACCGAGGAAAACTATCGTCTGTTCTTCGGGCAATCGCTGGAGAACCTGGATGCCTTCCTGCAGGGCACGCCACTGCGCGTCATCAATTGAGCAGCGTCATGCAACTGAAGGACATCGCGCGGGTCATCCGAAGCAAGAATGCCGGGCCGAGGACGACGACCCTGGACATCATGTTCACCACTGCCGTCGACTATGAGCGCGTGCGGGCCAGCGGCGTCTTGAACGCCGATACGATCAGCGGCCTCTACCACGTCGACCCGCGCGATGTCGGTGTCATCGAGTACCCGCTGGGCCTTGCCATCAAGATCGTCCTCCCGCGGCGCGTGACAGCAGGCGATCCGGGCGACCGCGACGTATACGGCGCCCAGCAGCACCAGCGTCTGATGGGGATCGAACTGTGAGCGCGAGCAGGAGGCTCATCGAAGCGTTTCGTGGCGGGCCGCGTCGCCCCTTGCGTCTGCTGGGCGCGTCCGGCCAGCTTGGCTACGGTATTCCCACAGCCGCCCTGGAGGCCGGGCTCGCGCGCGAGCCCGATCTCATCGGTTGCGACATGGGCTCGATCGACATCGGGCCACACTACCTGGGAAGTGGCCGCATGGCCACCTCGCCGGTTGCGACGCGGCGCGACCTGCGCAAGGTGATCCTGGCTGCTCGGCGGCTTGACATTCCGCTGGTCATCGGGTCGGCAGGTTCAGCGGGTGCGGCACCCCACCTTGGTCAAACTCTCGAAATGGTGCGCGACATCGCGCGTGAAGAGAGGCTTCACTTCAGGCTAGGCGTGCTCGCCGGTGACATCGACAAGGACATCGTCAAGGACGCGCTCGTCAAGAACAAGCTCGTCGGTATTGACCAGATGCCCGATCTGACGATCGAGGAAATCGACGCCGCCACGCACATCGTGGGCCAGATGGGCATGGAAGCCTTCCAGCGCGGCTTGGATGCCGGTGTCGATGTCCTGATTGCCGGGCGTGCATGCGACACCGCCATCTTCGCCTCGCTACCCGTGATGCTCGGGTTTCCCATCGGCCTGGCGGTGCATATGGCCAAGATCATCGAGTGCGCATCGCTTTGCTGCCTGCCGGGCGGGCGCGACACCATTCTGGCCACGCTCGACGACGAGGGATTCGTCCTGGAGAGCATGGCCGCGCAGCGCAGCGCCACGCCGATGTCCGTCGCAGCCCACAGCCTGTACGAGCAGAGCGACCCTTACGTGATCATCGAGCCCGAAGGCCGTGTCGACCTGCGCACCGCCCGCTACGAGGCACTGGACGAGCGTCGCACGCGCGTGAGCGGTGCGAGCTGGATCCAGGCGCCCGAGGTAACGGTGAAGATCGAGGGTTCGCGTGTGGTGGGTGAGCGCGCAGCCCTGTTGTGCGCTGCAGCCGACCCGATCTTCATCCGGGAGCACCGCGAGATTCTCGAGGGCGTGCGGATCGTGGTGCGGGACCTCGTCTGCGAGGACACACCCGAAGACTATTCACTCTATTGGCGCGTCTACGGTGTGGATGGCGTCGCTGAGCCCCCGCCCGGCGCCGCGCTCCCGCACGAGGTGTTCTTGCTTCTGGAGTGCGTGGCGCCCACGCTTGACCGTGCCGAAGAGGTCGTGCGCACGATGAAGCAGTACTTGCTGCACTATGGCTACGCCGGGCGGCTTTCAACTGGCGGCAACCTGGCCTTCCCGTTCACGCCGCCGGAAGTCTCGCTGGGCACCGCCTACAGATTCAACGTCTATCACATCATGTCCACACACAGGTGGGGAGAACTGTTCCCGCTGTCTGTGGAGTCGCTATGAGGGCACGGGAGCTCGTCTGCGCCAGGCTGAGTCGACCCCAAAATGGTCTGACCCAACAACCACGGGGAGCCGACGGATGCCACTCGCGCAGGATCGGTTGAGAAGTCGCACGAAGGAGCCTTGACCACAGGACATCGGGCAGGCCACCGATCACAAGCCCGTAGATCGTAGAGTGCGCAAGACCACCAACTCGTGGCAAGCCATACCGGCGGTCTGGTTCGAGTGTCGTGAGTCAGACCCAGTCGCTCCGCCTGGCGGGTTCAGAGGCCGGCGCGCAGCTTGTCCTTCTTGCTCGGCCGCCGGCCCTTCACGCCGGCGGCGGGGGCGGGCGCGGCGGTCTCCTTCGGTTCGAAGCCTGGCACCTGCTCGCGCGGCACGCGCCGGCCCAGGCGCTTTTCGATGAGGCGCAAATGCGCTTCGGTCGCGGCACTGACGAAGCTCACCGCCAGCCCCGCCGCGCCGGCGCGCGCGGTGCGGCCGATGCGGTGCACGTAGTCCACCGTGGAGCGCGGCAGGTCGTGGTTGACGACCACCGGCAGCTGGGCGATGTCGATGCCGCGCCCGCCCAGGTCGGTGGCCACGAGCACGCACAGCCGCCCGGCCTTGAGGTCGGCCAGCACCTGCGTGCGCGCGCCCTGACTGGCATCGCCGTGGAAGGCCGCCGCCGCCAGCCCGGCGCGGCGCAGCTTGTCGGCCACGTGGTCGCAGGCGTAGCGCGTGGCCACGAAGACCAGCACGCGCGGCCAGCCTTCCTGCGTGATGAGGCGGGCCAGCAGCGGCGTGCGCCGGGCCGCGTCCACCACGATGGCGCGCTCGTAAATGCTTGCCACGGCTGCGGCCTGCTGGCCCACGTCCACGCGCACGGGCTCGTGCAGCAGCCGCTGGGCCAGGGCCTGCACCGCGCTCGGGAAGGTGGCCGAGAACAGCAGGTTCTGCCGCCGCGCCGGCAGCAGCGCCAGCACGCGTGCCAGTTCGTCGGCGAAGCCGCCCTCGAGCAGGCGGTCGGCTTCGTCCAGCACCAGCGTGTGCAGGCTCGAGAGATCCAGCGCGTTCTTGTCCGATACGTCCAGCAACCGCCCCGGCGTGGCGACGATGATGTCGGCACCGCCGCGCAAGGCCATCAGCTGCGGGTTGATGGACAGGCCACCGACCAGCACCACCAGCTTCGCCGGCACGTTGAGGAAGCGCTCCACCTGACGCACGGCCTCGCCCACTTGCGCCGCCAGCTCGCGCGTGGGCACCAGCATCAGCACGCGCGGGCGCCGCGGGGTGGGGCGTGCGATGTCGTCGATGCGCTGCAGCGCCGCGAATGCATACGCCCCCGTCTTGCCGGACCCGGTGGCCGCGGTGGCCAGCACGTCCCGCCCGGCCAGCGCAGGCGGGATGGCCGCGGCCTGGATGGGCGTGGGCTCGGTCCAGCCCAGCTCGGCGGCCGCACGCAGCAGGCCGGGCGACAGGCCCAGTGCGGCGAAGGCGTGTGCGTCAACCTCCGCGCTCACAGCCGCCGCACCTTCACCGAGCGGCCCTTCACCTTGCCGGCGTTCAGGCCGCGCAGGGCCTGGTCGGCCACGCCGCGCGCCACCGCCACGTAGGTGGAGAAGTCGTTGACGACGATCTTGCCGACCTGCGCGCCGGGCAGCCCGAGGTCCTTGGTCAGCGCGCCCAGCACGTCGCCAGGGCGGATCTTCTCCTTGCGCCCACCCAGGATCTGCAGCGTCACCATCGGCGGGCGCAGCGGCTCGGCGCCGGCCGGCGCCGTCAGCTCCGACAGCGGGTGCCAGGCGCTGGGCGTGCCCTGCATCTCGTCGATGCTGCCCACGGCCCCCATCTCGTCGACGCTGGCCAGGCTGAAGGCCCAGCCTTCTTCGTCGGCGCGACCAGTGCGGCCCACGCGATGCGTGTGCACGGCGGGGTCGGGGCTGATGTCGACGTTGATCACGGCTGCCAGCTGCGCGATGTCGAGCCCGCGCGCGGCCACGTCGGTGGCCACCAGCACGCTGCAGCTGCCGTTGGCGAACTGCACCAGCACCTGGTCGCGGTCGCGTTGCTCCAGGTCGCCGTGCAGTTCCAGCGCCACGATGCCCTGCGCCTGCAGCACCGCCACCAGGTCGCGGCACTGCTGCTTGGTGTTGCAAAACGCCAGCGTGCTGGCGGGCCTGAAGTGCTGCAGCAGCAGCCCCACAGCGTGCAGGCGTTCGCTCTCGGCCACCTCGTAGAAGCGCTGGCGGATCTGGCCGGCGGCGTGGCGCTCGGCCAGCTTCACCTCCTGTGGCTCGCGCAGGAAGCGGGCGGCGAGCTTGGCCACGCCGTCGGGGTAGGTGGCGGAAAAGAGCAGGGTCTGGCGCGCCTTCGGGCAGCGTTGGACCACTTGCGCGATGTCCTCGGCGAAGCCCATGTCGAGCATGCGGTCGGCCTCGTCGAGCACCAGCGTGTTGAGCGCATCCAGCGCCAGCGTGCCGCGGGCCAGGTGATCCAGGATGCGCCCCGGCGTGCCCACCACGATGTGCGCGCCGTGCTCCAGGCTGGCCAGCTGGTTGCGGATGGGGCTGCCGCCGCACAGCGTGAGCGCCTTGACGTTGTCTTCCGCGCGCGCCAGGCGGCGGATCTCCTGCGTGACCTGCCCGGCCAGCTCGCGCGTGGGGCACAGCACCAGCGCCTGCACGGCGAAGCGGCGCGGGTTCAGGTTGACCAGCAGCGGCAGCGTGAAGGCCACGGTCTTGCCGCTGCCCGTTCGGGCCTGGGCAATGAGGTCACGGCCGGCCAGCGCCAGCGGCAGGCTGGCCGCCTGGATCGGCGTCATCGCCTGGTAGCCCAGCTGCTGCAGCGTGGCCTGCAGGGGCGGCGGCAGAGGCAGGGTCTCGAACGAGGGGTCGGGGCGGGTCATGGGCGATTGTCCGCTGAGGCAGGCATTGAGAACGGACCGATGGGCAACTACTGGCTTGCGACCTGATGGCTGGCGCCCGAGCTGCCGGCATTTGCCCTGAAGGTCCCGCAGTAGCGAAAGACCTGCCCGAACACCGGATGAACCATGCGGAAATCCATCGCGAAGTGGTGGTCGTCCAAGGCTCGCTCCACGATGGTGGTGTGGCCGAGCGCACACCATTCCGGCATGTGCAACACCCAACACCCGACTCGGGCGACAAATTGCACGCCGCTGTAGTGCAACTGCCCGCCCACCACGAAGGGGTGCATCTGCAGGCCCAGCCACGGGTTCACGAATTCCACCACGTGGCCGTTGGGCTCAAGCTCCCACACGCTGTCGAAGTGCAGGGTGTGTCCGTCGGAATAGCGCAGCGTGCGGCACCAGTGCAGCCGCTTGGCCACGGTCTCCTTCTCGACACGCGTGTGCACCGCCTGGCCGCGACGGCGCACCAGAGCGCCCAGGCGTGAAAGAACGGACAGCACCGGTTGCATGAAGGCGGGGTACTCCACATCCATGTGCCCGACGTCCAGCGTCTTGCCGGGGAGGTAGTGCGCTTGAAGCGCCGGCGGCAGTCGGTCCCACGCCTCCCCGAGCGCCTGCTGCATCAGGCTCTTCATGAGGCGCCCCCCGGCAGGTACTTGGTCACCATCATCGCCACGACCAGCACCATGGCGGTGAAAGCCGGCACGCCCAGCCAGAACCACCACCGCGCCAGGCGCCAGTAGTCGGGCGGCAAGGGCAACCGGTGCGCCGCCGCCGCCTGCGCCAGTCGTTGCATCCGGATCTGCAACCAGACCACAGGCAACCAGCAGGCTCCGGCCACGGCATACAGGGCAAGACTGGCAGCGATCCATGGCGTGCTCAGCGGCAGATTCGCCTGGTGAACCATCCACAGCCCGGTCAGGGGCTGAAGGATCACGGTGGGCGTCGTGAAGATCCAGTCGGCCAGCACCACGTGCCGATTGGTGATGGCGATGTGGGGCACATTGCCGCTGCGGTCGGCCATCCACTTGTAGTAGGCGCTGCCCAGGCCCGTGCCGAACAGCAGCACCATGCTGAGGACATGGAGTGTCTTGACGGTGGTGTAGCTCATGCGTGTCTCCAGAGGATCGAGGCGTCTTCGAACTGCAGGCGCGGCTCAGGCGGCAGCAGCGGGCGGCCCAGGAACTGCTCGACGGCCCGGCTGTCGGCCCGGTAGCCGTGACGCAGCATCCGCAGGTTGTCTGCCGCGGCCAGGGGATGCACGGGCTGCATCAGCCGAAACAGGGCCGATGCCAGCGAGTACGGCACGTGCAGCAGCCGCCCTCTCGGCAAGCCCTGGGCCGTGCGCAGGATCTGCATCCAGTCGGCAAAGGAAATCGACGTCGGGCCTGCAATGTCGAGCGCCCGGCGCAGTGCCGGCCCGCGCAGCACGTGCAGGATCGCGGCCACGACATCGCTGATGTGCACCGGTTGGAGCTCCTGCTGGCCTGCTTCCAGCACGGGGATGAGCGGCAGCGCCGCCAGGCGCATGAAGAGCGCGGCACTCGTGCCGCCCCGGCCATAGATCAGCGACGGGCGCAGCACAGCGCTGTCCAGGTCAAGCTGCAGCAAGGCCGCGTCGGCAGCGCGCTTGCTCAGGTGGTAGGCAGAAAACGCCGTTTCGTCTGCGCCCAAGGCCGAGACCTGCACCACGCGGCGCACCCCCGCCTGGCGGCAGGCCTCGAACAAGGCCACCGGTGCCCGGGTGTGCAGGAGCTCGAACCGCTGGGTTCTCGTCTCACCGATGATTCCCGCCGCGTTGACCACGGCGTCGACTCCCTCCAGAAGGGGGAGCCAGTCCGTCGGCGACAGCAGCGTGCACAGGTCAAGCCCATGCCGCCGGGACACCGGACGAAGGTCGTGCCCATGTGTCGTCAGCGCCATGGCCAGGTTGCGGCCCACGAAACCGCTGGCGCCGGTGAGGAGGATCCTCATGACCGACCCTCCAAAGCTGCTGACCTGGCGTCTGGCAGGCGGGCGAACTGGCCCAGGCGACGCCCCACGGCATAGAGGCCCACCAGCAGCCCGACCAGCGCGGCCACCAGCAGTTGAATGAGGGCGGTCATGGAGGACTCCGTTCAAGGTGAAGGTGTCCTCAGTCTGGCCAGCCGCGACGGCTTGGGCGTCCGAATTGTTAGGAATCGAACCCCAAACCGGCCCGAAAAGATCATTCCGGAATGAGAATCGGGCCGCGAGGCCTGCCCCAGGGCCTACGAAGGCGAGGAGGCGTCAGCGTTGAGCTTGCGGTAATGCCCAGGCGTGCTGCCCTCGATCTCCCGGAATGCCTCGTAGAAGTTGGACTGCGACGTGAATCCGACGCTCAGGCCCACCGACAGCACCGATGCCTTCGGCTCGGCCAGCAGCATGGCTTTGGCCGCGTCGACTCGGCGCTCCCGCAGGTAGCGAGAGAACCCTTTGCGCAGCCGGCTGTTCACCAGTTCGGACAATTGATGCGAACTCAGGCCGAGCCGGCCCGCCAGGCCGGCCAGGCTGAGCTCGGGGTCGACATACAGGCGCTGCGAGACCATCAGCGCCTCCAGTCGCGCCAACGCGTCGTCGCAGTCGACCTTGGCCAGTGTGGTGTGGGCGTAGGCGGCCTGTGCGGTCTCGCGAACTTCGGCCGACAGTTGGGGGCGCAGGCCCAGCGTGACCTGCACCAGGAAGAAGGCCAGGCCGATGGCGCTGCCGTAAAGGCTCAGGAACAGCCTGTTGGACAGCGCATCCGCCCAAACGCCAAGCACCGCCACGCTCAGGGCCACGGCGAATACCGCACCGAGCAAGAGCAGTTCAAGGTGGTAATCGGCGCGGTCGTCGCGCAGCGCGTAGAGCTTGCGCGCCAGCCACCCCAGGTAGCCGGCACCGATGACGAACGCCAACGGCAAGGCCAGGTAGCCAGGTAGCGCCCAGGCCACGAGGGCCGGCGCTGCGTGCGGGCCGAGCATCCAGACCGGCGTGCCACCCGTTTGTGGATCGAGGATGGAGCGGCTGAACAGGAAGAATGCGGGGGCGACGACGAAGAGGGTCACGCGGTACCACGCCGTGTCGGTCCAGGGTTGGTCGAACTGCAGCTGCGCGAAGTGCGCAAGCTGAAGCACGGTCAGTGCCAGCAGGAGCACCAGGCCGGCCATTCGAGCCACACGCAGGTCTCGGTACTGATCGCCCCGGAAGTGCGTCAGCGAGAGCGCAATGGCGCTGAAGATCGAGAACCCGACCAGGAGAACGGCAAGCGAGTCCAGAGTAGCGGAACCTGTTGTTTGCGTTGGCGGCACAGGCAAATGTGCCATTGTGGCGCCGGCAAGCGGAGAGCCGTACGGGCAGGCGTTGACTTCCATCGTGGCAACTCATGGGCCCTCTCTATGTGCCCTCCTGCCTGTGTTGGTGGCCTCGAAGCGATTCAACGCGGCCCGCGCGAAAGTCGCGCGGAGCCATCCCGTAGCGCCGCCGGAACTGTTCGCCGAAGTTGGAGAGTGTGGGAAAGCCGCAGGCCTGCGCGATGTGCGCAATCGGTTCGGGGCCCTGAATCAACCGCAGGGCCGCCCAGCCGCAGCGCGCATCGTTCACGTACGCCGTGAAACTCTTGCCCACCTCGCGCCGAAAGAAGCGTCCGAAGGCCGCAGGGCTGACATGCGCCACCGCGGCGGCTTCGTCCACAGACAGTTCGTCGGCCAGATGCGACTCGATCCAGCTGAGCACGCGGTCAATGCGCTGGGGACTCTGACCGGCGCGCCAGGCCGGCGCATGGGTCGGGGGCGGGGTTGTCGCCAACGCGCGCAGATCAGCGGCGCCTGCCAGCAGGCAGCCCAGCACCTCGATGAGGACGGCCACACGGCGCTGGGCCGTCGACCCGGGCAACCGGGCCAGCAGGCGCTGCACCTCCATGCGCGTGGGGCCCTGCACCTCCACGCCGGGTGCGGTCTGTGCCAGCAGCGGCGCCAGCGCCTTGATCTCCGGCAGACCGCAGCGC
>JBIIED010000163.1:0-7723 GCA_044237995.1 Rubrivivax sp.
AGGTGCTGTCCAAGGAAGGCAACTTCATCCGCCCGATGTACACGCCCGGCTTCGCGGCGCCGGAGATGTACCGCCGCGACGGCGCGCTCGGCCCCTGGACCGACATCTACGCCATCGGCGCGTGCATATACGCCTGCATGCAGGGCTACCCCCCGCACGATGCGCCGCAGCGCATCGAGAAGGACCGCCTGGCGCTGAGCCTCTCGCGGCTGCGCAACGTCTACTCCGACAACCTGCTGGAGGTGACGGAGTGGTGCATGTCGCTCGATCCGCTGTCGCGCCCGCAGAGCGTGTTTGCGCTGCAAAAGGAGCTCTCGCGCGAGTCGGAGCGGCGCTACACGCGGCTGAGCTTCGCCGAGCGGGTGCGGCTGCAGATCGAGACGCTCAAGACCTCTACCGCCACCAAGGCCTGAGCCGGGGCCTGCGTTGCGGTTTTCCGTCTACCAGCTCAGCGACCAGGGTGCGCGTCCTCGCAACGAGGACCGCATGGGCTACTGCTACACCAGCCACGCCGGTCTGTTCGCGGTGGCCGACGGCATGGGGGGCCATCCGGAAGGGGAGGTGGCCGCGCAGCTCGCCCTCAAGACGCTGGCCGCGCGCTTCCAGCGCGAGGCGCAGCCGCTGGTGGCCGACCCGCCACGCTTTCTCTACGAGTCGTTCATCGCGGCGCACCAGCAGCTGCTGCGCTATGCCACCGGGCGCTCGATGGCCGACACGCCGCGCACCACGCTGGTGGCCTGCGTGATCCAGGACGGCTCGGCCTGGTGGGCGCACTGCGGCGACTCGCGGCTGTACCTGCAGCGCGGCGAGCGGCTGCTCACGCGCACGCGTGACCACTCCTACCGGGAGATCCAGGGCACGCTGGCTGCGCTCGTGCCCGAGGCCGAAAAGCTCGGGCGCAACGTGCTCTTCACCTGCCTGGGCAGCCCCGGCACCCCGGTGGTGGACAACGCCGGGCCCGTGCCGCTGCTGCCCGGCGACCGCGTGACGCTCTGCTCCGACGGCGTGTGGGCGCCTCTGGGCGATGAGGCCATCGTGCGCGCGATGCACGCCGGGCCGGTCTCGCAGGCGGTGCGCGCGCTCGTGGAGCAGGCCCTGCGCGAGAGCGGGCGGCGCAGCGACAACGTCACGGTGCTGGGCCTGGAGTGGGAGGGGGCCGACCCCGAGGAGCTCGCCACGAGCCAGCCGCCCCGTGCGGCCGAGCAGGCCGACACCGAACCGCTGCTCGTGTCGGACAATGAAGGGCCGCACTCCGACCTTCCTGGCAGGGAGGGCGCACACAGCGGCGCTGGCGCGGATGCGGCTGCCAGGCCCGCCGATGCCGGTTCCGCGGGCGGGCCGGCCGGCGCGATTCGCCGCCTCAACGACACCCTGCTGCGCGCGGTGGGACGCAAGAAGGCCGGCTAGCCGGCGCCAGACCAACCCCGGCTGCGGGCCTGCGCTTGCGCGCGCCGCGCCTGATTCACGGAGCCACCCATGACCCCCACGATCGCACGCGCCCACGGGCGCCATCCGGATTCGCTGCGCACCGTCAGCCTGGAGCGCGGCTACACCTGCCACGCCGAGGGCTCGGTGCTGGTGAGCTTTGGCCGCACGCGCGTGTTGTGCACCGCCTCCGTGGAGGAGAAGGTGCCGCCGCACAAGCGCGGCAGCGGCGAGGGCTGGGTGACGGCCGAGTACGGCATGCTGCCGCGCAGCACCCATACCCGCAGTGACCGCGAAGCGGCGCGCGGCAAGCAAAGCGGGCGCACGCAGGAGATCCAGCGGCTGATCGGGCGCTCGATGCGTGCCGTGTTCGACCTCGCGGCCCTGGGCGAGCGCACGATCCACCTCGACTGCGATGTGCTGCAGGCCGATGGCGGCACGCGCACGGCGGCGATCACGGGCGCCTTCGTGGCGGCGCACGACGCGGTGACGTGGCTGCTCGCGCAGGGACGTATCACGGCCTCGCCCATCCGCGACCACGTGGCCGCCGTCTCGGTGGGGATGGTGGGCGGCGTGCCGCTGCTGGACCTCGACTACACCGAAGACTCCGGCTGCGACACCGACATGAACGTGGTCATGACCGGCGCGGGCGGCTTCGTCGAGCTGCAGGGCACGGCCGAGGGCGCTCCGTTCTCGCAGCCCGACATGGATGCCATGGTGCAGCTGGCCGCGCGCGGCATCGGCGAGCTCGTGCGGATGCAGCGCGGCGCGCTGGGCCGGGCCTGAAGGCCCTCGCGTGGCAGCGGTGGGGGTGGAACGCATGCGGCTGGTGCTGGCCTCGAACAATGCGAAGAAGCTGGCCGAGCTGCGGGCGCTCTTCGGTGACTTGCCCGTGGAGCTCATCACACAGGCAAGCCTTGGCATCGCGGAGGCCGAGGAGCCGCATGTCACCTTCCTGGAGAACGCCCTGGCCAAGGCACGCCACGCGGCGCAGGCCTGTGGCGGGGCGGCCATTGCAGACGATTCGGGCCTGTGCGTGCACGCCCTGGGCGGGGCGCCCGGCGTGATCTCCGCGCATTTCGCGGGGGAGCTGAGGCCAGCGGCGCTGGCCGAGGCGATGGCGCCCGGTGGCGCCCTGGACGAGTTGGAGCCGGGCTTGCCCGAGCGCGAAGTGCGGCGCCGGCTGCAGGACGCCGCCAACAACGCGCGGCTCCTGCGCGAGCTCGCTGCCCTGGGCCCCGGCGTCGACCGCCGTGCGCGCTTCGTCTGCACCCTGGTGGCCGTGCGCGCTGCCGACGACCCCGAGCCCCTGGTGGCCGTGGGGCGCTGGGAGGGCGAGATCCTGCACGCGCAGCAGGGCGCCGGCGGCTTCGGCTATGACCCGCTGATGTTCATCCCCGCGCTCGGGCGCGCCGTGGCCGAGCTCGGTGCCCAGGAGAAGAACCGCGTGAGCCACCGCGCGCAGGCTGCCACACAGATGGCAAGGCTGCTGCGCGAGGGGTGGCACCTGGCGTGATGCACGCCCCGTGCCCAGACAGGCTCATCGCCTGAGCCACACCCTGAAGGACACATGGACGCCGCACTGCGCTTCCTGCGCCCGGGCACGCTGAACCTGCGCGAGCTGCCACCGCTGGCGCTGTACGTGCACCTGCCCTGGTGCCTCAGGAAGTGCCCGTATTGCGACTTCAACTCGCACGAGGTGCAGCGCGGGGGCCCGGGCGCGGCGGCGCTTGCGCCGCAGGTGCAGGCCCGCTACCTCGACGCACTGCGCGCGGACCTCGAGGCCGCGCTGCCGCTGGTGTGGGGCCGGCGCGTGGTGAGCGTGTTCATCGGCGGTGGCACCCCGAGCCTCTTTTCGCCCGAGAGCATCGCGCGGCTCATCGGCGACATCCGCGCGCGGATGCCGCTCGTGCCCGAGTGCGAGGTGACGCTCGAGGCCAACCCGGGCACCTTCGAGGCCGAGCGCTTCAAGGCCTTTCGGGCCGCGGGCGTCACGCGGCTGTCGATCGGCGTGCAGAGCTTCGACGACGAGGCACTTGCACGCATCGGCCGCGTGCACGACGGGGCCCAGGCCCGCGCCGCAGTGGCCGAGGCGGCGCAAGCCTTCGATACCTTCAACCTCGACCTCATGTACGCCCTGCCCGGGCAGACGCTCGAGGCGCTCGCGCGCGAGCTCGACACTGCGCTGGCCTTCGCGCCGCCGCACCTCTCGGTGTACCACCTCACGCTCGAGCCGAACACCGTCTTCGCCACACGCCCGCCCGCGGGCCTGCCCGACGATGACCTGGCCGCGCAGATGCTCGACCTCATCACCGCGCGCACCGCGGCGGCCGGGCTCGATCGCTACGAAGTCTCGGCCTTCGCACGCGCCGGGCACCGCTGCCGGCACAACTTCAACTACTGGCAGTTCGGCGACTACCTGGGCATCGGCGCGGGCGCGCACGGCAAGCTGAGCTTTCCGCACCGCGTGGTGCGGCAGGTGCGCTGGCGCGAGCCGGCGGCCTACATGGAGCACGCGTTGGCCGGGCAGGCTGTGTCCAACGAGCACGAGGTGGCCCGGCGCGACCTGCCCTTCGAGTACATGCTCAATGCCTTGCGGCTGCGCGAAGGCTTCACGGTGGGCGACTTCTGCGCCCGCACGGGGCTGCCCCCTTCGTCGATCGAGGCGGGTCTGGCCGAGGCCGAGCGGCGCGGGCTGGTGGAGCTGAGCGAGGCGTCGATGCAGCCGGGTTCGCCTGAAGGTGCGGCGCAGGCTGTGCCGGCTGGGTGGCCTGCCCCTGCGGCGGCCTTGCCAGACAGGCGCGTGGTGCCCACCGCGCGCGGCTTCGACTTTCTCTCCGACTTGCAGCAACTCTTCCTGCCCCCATGAACGACGAGGCTTCCCCACCCCCCGGCCCCACGCCCTTTGAGCGTCTCGGCGGCGAGCCCGGCGTGCGCGCGCTGGTGGACCGCTTCTACGACCTGATGGACCTGGAGCCTGCCTACGCCGGCATTCGCGTGCTGCACCCGGCCACACTCGAAGGCTCACGTGACAAGCTGCATTGGTTCCTGTGCGGGTGGCTCGGCGGGCCGAACCTGTACATCGAGCGCTTCGGCCACCCGCGCCTGCGGGCGCGCCACCTGCCTTACGCAATCGGCATGGCCGAGCGTGACCAGTGGATGGCCTGCATGATGCAGGCGATGGGGGAGCAGGGCGTGGACGAGACCCTCGCGCAGCGCCTGGCCGAGGCGTTCTTCGGCACGGCGGACTGGATGAGGAACAAGGGGGGGTGAGGGAGGCTTGCGCCACGCTCAGTGGTAGTCGTCCTCGCGTTGATGGCGGATCGCGCTGATTGCGACTTCCTGTTCCCCGATGATCTTGAACAAGGCCACGTAGCCGGCACCTCCGAATGGGATGACCAGTTCGCGCTCGAAGGGCCTGTCACTGGCCCGGCGGCACGTGTAGGGGTTTGTTTCGAGGATGCGCAGCTCGCGCCGGATGGTGTCCAGCGCGCGCTCCGGAAGCGTGAGATCACCTCGCTGCAAGGCGAGTTCGATCAAGAAATCCTCCAGGCGCAGGAGGTCGTCACGGGCTTCGCGCGTCAGCCGGACCTTGAAGCTCACCGGGTGCGGCCTGGCTTGCCGGGGCGCTTGATCGGCTTGGGCCTTCCCGACCCTGTTGACCCGGCAGAGCCGGTTGGCTCGGCCGGAGCCCTGGAACCCTCGCGGACTCCGGGCTCGGCCGGCTCCGCTGCAGCGTGGATGGCCGTCAAGCGAGCCCGCAGTCTTTGGCGCAGTTCCTCGACCACAGGCTCGACCTCGTAGAACTCACCCGTTTGAAGAGCATGGTCGAGCGAGGCCCGCCCGCGGGCGAGGAACGCTTCCTGGGCTTGACGGCGTCGTGCTGCCTCCAAAGTGGCGGAAACAACGAACTCGGACAAGCTCTCGCCCTCACGCAGCGCGGCCTCGATCTCGCGTCGGATCGACGTCTCGATGCGCACGGGGGGAAGTTGGGCGGACTTCATGCATCGAGTGTAGTGCAAATGCTATGCGCAATGGGCTGACATGCACGGAGTGAGTCACCCCACCAGCAACACCACCAACGCCCCCGCGCCCCCCTGCGGCGCGCTGGCTTGCGTGAACGCCACCACCTCGGCGCTCTGGGCGAGCCAGCGCTGCACCTTGGCCTTGAGCACGGGTTGGCGGCCTGGTGAGCCGTTGCCTTTGCCGTGCACCACGCGCACGCAGCGGTGGCCGCGGCGGCGGGCCTCGCGCAGGAAGGCGCCGATGCGCTCGCGGGCTTCGTCGCGACGCAGGCCGTGCAGGTCGACTTGGGCCTGGATGGCCCATTGGCCGCGGCGCAGGCGGTTGACGACATCGGCGGCGATGTCCGGCCGGCGGTAGCTCAGGCCGTCATCGGTCAGCAGCAGGGTGTCGATGTCGACTTCGTCGGAGAGGCTTTCGGCGAGCGCGGCGCGTTCGTCGGCCTCGCGCTGGCGCGGCTCGGGTGCCGGGCGGGGGCGCGCGACGAGCGCGCGGCCGGTGTCGGGCACAGCGTGCACGGGGCCCACGGCGAGTGCGAACGCCTGGCGCTCGCGCTCGAGGGCCTGCTGGCGGGCACGCTCCGCAGCCGCCTCGCGCGCCAGGCGCTCGGCCTCTGCGCGGGCGGCCTTGTCGCGTGCCTTCAGCACCTGGGCCAGGGACTCGAAGCTCTTGAGCGTGGCAGGCGTGCCCACTCCCGACAGCCGGGCATCTGAGGGTCCCCGTGGTGCCGGGGAAGGGGTTGACTGGCCTGGACCTGGCCTCACGGAAGCCCTCACAGAAGCCCTCGCTCAGCGAAGGACACCGATTGGCCGCGGCCGATGACGATGTGATCGAGCACGCGCACGTCCACCAGGGCCAGGGCGGACTTGAGCGTTTGCGTGAGGAACTCGTCTGCCCGCGAGGGCTCGGCGGTGCCGGAGGGGTGGTTGTGCGCAAGCACCACAGCGCCGGCATTGCAGGCGAGCGCCTCTTTCACGACCTCGCGCGGGTACACCGAGGTTTGCGCGAGCGTGCCGCGAAACAGCGTGCGCAGCGTGATGAGGCGGTGCTGACTATCGAGGAACAAGGCGGCAAAGACCTCGTGCGGCAGGCCACCGAGCTCGAGCATGAGGTAGCCGCGCACCTGGGCGGGGGCGGTAAAGACGGGAGCCTGACCGAGCGGCTCGGCGGCGGCGCGGCGCGCGAGCTCGAACGCCGCCGCGAGCTCGGCGCGGCGGGCGGGCCCGAGGCCGGGTATGCCGGCGAGCGCATCGGGGTGCACGTGTGCCCGGCCCCTGCCTGGAGCCCGCGAGGTTTGGCCCTTCTTGCCCGGCTGGCCCTCCTTGGCGGCCTGGCCGGCGTGCCCCACCAGCCCAGCCAGCCCGGCCAGCCCGCCCGCTCGCTCCAGCGTGGCCTGCGCCATCTGCAGCACGCTGCGGCCACGGCAGCCGGTGCGCAGCAGCAGCGCGAGCAGTTCCACATCGGCCAGCGCCTGCGGGCCGCGTGCGAGCAGCCTCTCGCGCGGGCGCGTGGTGGGGGGCGAGGCGAGCAGGGCGGACATGGGCGGAAGCGGGTGGTGCGGCTCGTAGAATCCGGGCCAGTCTATCGCCGCACCGCGGCGTGCGTCCTCCCCCAACAGGATCCCCCACAGGGGTGATCCGACTCCCGCCGTGACCACCATCGAGCCCGGTTCGTTCCTGACGCTTCATTACCGCCTGGCCGGGCCGGACGGGGCGGACGTCATCAATACCTTCGGCGACAAGCCGGCCACGCTCTCGCTGGGTTCGGGGCAGCTCGCGCCCGCGATGGAGGCGCGCCTGCTCGGCCTGGCCGAGGGCGCGCACCAGAGCTTCGAGCTGGCCGCAGGCGAGGCCTTCGGTGCACGCAACCCGGAGCTGGTGCAGCGCGTGAAGCTCTCGCTGCTGCACGAGCTCGGCGACCCCGACGCCCGCTACGACCTGGGTGACGTCGTGCAGTTCCCCACGCCCGATGGCGCGGGGGCGTACGCCGGGGTGGTGCGGGAGGTGGGGCCGGACTGGTTGCTCTTCGATTTCAACCACCCGCTGGCCGGCCAGCCGGTGCGTTTCGAAGTTCAGGTGCTGGGGGTGCTGTGACGACGACGAGCCTGCTGGAAGATGTGGTGCTGGCCGAGCCGCGTGGCTTCTGCGCCGGCGTGGACCGCGCCATCGAGATCGTGGAGCGTGCGCTGCAGAAGTTTGGCGCGCCCATCTACGTGCGCCACGAGATCGTGCACAACACCTACGTGGTGAACGACCTGCGCACCAAGGGCGCGATC
>JBIIED010000164.1:0-7717 GCA_044237995.1 Rubrivivax sp.
GTGGGCATTGAGCGCGATGACCGGCCCGGCCGGGCCATAGCGGCGCTGCACCACGAGGTTGGTGATGGACTGCATGCCCTGCGCCTTCACGAGCGCATCGGGCACCTCGTGGGCCTGGGCGGGCATGCCCAGCGCCGCGAGCAGCTCGCGCGTGCGCTGGGCGTGCGGCGTGTTGTTGCCCGGGGGCGTGTCGGTGGGCACGCGCACGAGTGCCTGCAGGAACCGAACCTGTTCGTCGAAGTGGGCGTCGATCCAGGCGTCGATCGCGGCGTAGGCTGGTGTGGGCTTCATGAGGGATCCTGGGAGAGTTGCTCGAGCAGGTGCTGGAAGGCCCGCACCGTCAGGTCGATGTCGTGGCTGGTGCTCGACTCCAGCGGGTTGTGGCTGATGCCGGCGTTCTCGCCGCGCGTGAAGAGCATCGCCTGCGGCATGATGGCGTGCAGCTTCATGGCGTCGTGGCCCGCGCCGCTGGGCATGCGGTGCACGGGCAGCCCGAGCGCGTGCACGGCCTGCTCCCAGCGTACCTGCCAGGCGGGGTGGCTCGGGGAGGCGCTCACGCGCACGGTCTCCTCGACGCGACAGGCCACGCCACGGCGCGCGCAGATCGCCTCAAGCTCGGCCAGCACATCGGCGATGCAGGCGTCGCGCACGGGGTCGGTGGTGGCGCGGATGTCCAGGCTGAAGCGCGCACGGCCGGGCACGACGTTGATCGAGCCGCTGGGCACCTCGAGCATGCCCACGGTGGCCACGAGGTCGGGCACGGCCGAGCCGCGGCGCTCCATGTAGAGCACGAGCTCGGCCACCGCCGCCGCCGCATCGCGCCGGCTGCCCATCGGCGTGGTGCCGGCGTGGCTGGCCATGCCGGTGATCTCGCCCAGGAAGCGTGCGCTGCCGTTGATGGAGGTGACGACACCCAGCGGCAGGTCCATCGCGTTGAGCACGGGGCCCTGCTCGATGTGGACCTCGACGAAGCCCAGGTAGCGCGACGCATCGCGCTTCAGGCCCGTGATGTCTGGCACGCGCAGCCCGGCCTGCGCCATGGCCTCGCGCATCGTGATGCCCTCGGCATCGCGCTGCTCGAGCCAGGCGGGGTCGAAGTCGCCGGTGAGCGCGCCCGAGCCGAGGAAGACAGCCTTGTAGCGCTGGCCCTCTTCCTCGGAAAAGCCGATCACCTCCAGCCCGAAAGGCAGGCGCCGGCCCGCACGCCAGAGCTCGCGCACGCAGGCCATCGGCACGAGGATGCCCAGGCGCCCGTCGTACTTGCCGGCGTTGCGCACGGTGTCGTAGTGGCTGCCGGTCATGAGGCGAGGTGCATCGGGAGACTGGCCGTGGTAGACGCCCACCACGTTGCCCACGGCGTCGATCTGCACCTCGTCGAAGCCGCAGTCCTGGCGCATCCACTGCACGAGCTGCGCGGCCACGGCGCGGTGCGCGTCGGTCAGGTAGGTCACGGTGAGCTCGCCGCGCTCGGCGTAGCCGGGGTCGCTGTGTGCGGCCAGTTGCTCGGCCCAGTCCCAGACACCGTGGCCCAGGACCGGCTCGATGCCGAACTTGTCAGCCAGCCGGATCTCGGCGATGCGGTGGATGTTGCGCAGGGCTTCGGCGAACTCGAAGTCCGGGTGGTGCTGCAGCCGGCGCTCGAAGGCGGCGATGATCTGGCGCTTGTCCAGCCCCACCCCGCGCGGGCCGCGCACGGCCAGGATGAAGGGAAATCCGAACTTCTCGTTGTAGCGGGTGTTGAGCTGCTGGATGCGCTCGAACTCCTCGGGCGTGCACTGCGTGAGGCCCGCCTTGCCCTGCTCGTTCGTGGACTCGGCCGTGAGCGTGCGCGCCACCATCGCCTTGCCCGCAAGCTCGGGGTGGGCGCGGATGAGAGCCAGCTGCTGCTCTCGCGTGCTGCCTCGCAGCGCGGCGACGAGCGCCTGCTTGAGCGCCTCCAGCGTGGCGAAGGGCCGGGCCTGCCAGGCGTGCTCGGCGATCCACGGCGAGTGCTCGTAGGTGCCGTTCAGCAGCTGCGTGAACGCCTCGCGCGTGGCGGCGTTGAGTTGCTCCAAGGTCAGTGTGCCAGCCATGCTCACTCCCAGACGAAGGCCGTGTTCGTGTCGAACGGGTGCTCGCGCCGCCAGTGGTGCGCGATGTCCAGGCGCCGCGCGACCCACACGCGCTCGTGCGACTGCACGTGGTCCAGGAAACGCTGCAGCGCGCGCATGCGCCCCGGGCGCCCGAGCAACCGACAGTGCATGCCGATGCTCATCATCGAGGGGTGCTCGTCGCCCTCGGCGTAATGCACGTCGAAGGCGTCACGCAGGTACTGGAAGAACTCGTCGCCGTGCGAGTAGCCCTGCGGCAGGGCAAAGCGCATGTCGTTGCAGTCCAGCGTGTAGGGCACGATCAGGTGCGGCGCGAGCGCGCCATCGCTTTTGCGCACCTGCAGCCAAAAGGGCAGATCGTCACCGTAGTAGTCGCTGTCGTACTCGAAGCCGCCGTGGTCGGCCACCAGGCGGCGCGTGCGCGGGCTGTCGCGCCCGGTGTACCAGCCCAGCGCGCGCGAGCCGGTCATCTTCTCGATGATGGCCATGCCGGTGCGCAGGTGCTCGCGCTCCACCTCCTCGGGCACGTTCTGGTAGTGGATCCAGCGCCAGCCGTGGCAGGCGATCTCGTGGCCGAGCTCGACGAAGGCGGCCGTCACCTCGGGGCAGCGCTCGAGCGCCATGCTCACGCCGAAGACCGTCAGCGGCAGGCCGCGGCGCTCGAATTCGCGCAGCAGCCGCCACACGCCCACGCGCGAGCCGTACTCGTAGATGCCCTCCATGCTCAGGTGCCGGTCCGGGTAGGCGGCCGGGTTGAACATCTCGGAGAGAAACTGCTCGCTGCCGGCGTCGCCGTGCAGCACGCTGTTTTCGCCGCCCTCCTCGTAGTTGAGGACGAACTGCACCGCCACGCGGGCGTTGCCGGGCCAGCGGGCGTGGGGCGGCGTGCGGCCGTGGCCGCGCAGGTCGCGCGGGTAGCGCGGGCTGGCTGGGCCGGGGGGGTGAGCGGGGTGGGACATCGTGAGGCTGCCCTCGGGGCGGTGGGATGACGGCGGGGCCGCTGCGGCCCCGACCGGAAACTGTATAGAGTAATGGCAGTCGCCGCGGGCACCCATCACACAAGCGCGACTCCCCGCCCTCACAGAGCCCGTCGTGGTGAGGCGACGATGCGGTGCCGCGCATGGTCGCCTCGACGACGCGTGACGCCGCCCGGAGGTGTGTGGATGGAAGCCTACCTGCTCGACTGGGCGAACCTGCTGCTGCGCTGGCTGCACGTGATCACGGCCATCGCGTGGATCGGTTCGTCCTTCTACTTCGTGATGCTGGACAACAGCCTCACGCCGCCCGAGCACGACGACCTCAAGGCCAAGGGCGTGGACGGCGAGCTCTGGGCCGTGCACGGCGGAGGCTTCTACCACTCCAACAAGTACATGGTGGCGCCGCGCTGGCGTGCGCTGCCCGAGAACCTGCACTGGTCGTACTGGGAGAGCTACTCGACCTGGCTCACGGGCTTTGCGCTTTTCACGGTGCTCTACCTCTTCAACGCCGGCTCGTTCCTGGTCGACAAGAGCGTGCACGACTGGTCCGCCGGGGCGGCCATCACGGCCTCGCTCGTGTTCCTGTTGGCCTTCTGGTTCGTCTACGACTTCATCTGCCGCGCCTTCGGGCAGGCGCGCCGGGGCGACCTGATCGTGGGCGTGGCGGTGACGGTGTTCGTGGTGTTCGCCTCGTGGCTGGCGTGCCAGCTCTTTGCCGGGCGCGCGGCCTTCCTGCTCGTGGGGGCGATGCTGGCCACGGCCATGAGCGCCAACGTGTTCGTGTGGATCATTCCGGGCCAGCGCAAGGTGATCGCGCAGCTGCGCGCTGGCCAGAGCCCGGACCCGATCCACGGCCGGCGCGGCAAGCAGCGCAGCGTGCACAACACCTACTTCACGCTGCCGGTGGTGATCGCGATGCTGTCGAACCACTACGGCTGGCTCTACCAGGGCCCGAACAACTGGCTCGTGCTGGTGCTGCTGATGCTCGCCGGCGCGCTCATCCGGCACAGCTTCGTGGCGCGCCACAAGGCGCACGTGCAGGGCCGTCGCGCGCCGTGGGAGTACGCCATCGGCGGCACGGTGGTGCTGGTGGGGCTGGCGATCTGGCTCGCGCCTCGGCCGCCGAGCGCCGAGCAGGCGGCCGCGGCACGCGCGGCTGCGGCGCAGCCCGCGGGCTATGCGCAGGTGCGCGAGATCATGGACCAGCGCTGCGTGGTGTGCCACAACGCGCAGGTGCAGCAGAAGAACGTGGCGCTGCACGAGGCGGCGCTGCTCAAGCAGCACGCGCAGAACGTCTACCAGCAGACGGTGGTGCTCAAGCTCATGCCGATGAACAACGCCACCCAGATCACCGACGCCGAGCGCGAGGTGATCCGGCGCTGGTACGCCGCGGGCGCTCCGGTGCAGTAAGCCCCGGGCCCGCAGCGGCCCCGTCGGGCCGGCGGGCCGCGGCGGGGCATTGCCTGCCCGGTTCCTCAGTTCTCGAGCCGGATCACCTGCCCGTCGTTGCCGTCGGTGAGCAGGTAGAGCCAGCCATCGGGGCCCTGGCGCACGTCGCGGATGCGCCGGCCCATGTCGGTGAGCAAGCGCTGCTCCTCGGTGATGCGCCGCCCGTCGAGCGTCAGCCGCACGAGCGACTGCGCGCGCAGCGTGCCCATCACGAGGCTGCCCTTCCAGCCTGGGTAGCGCTCGCTCGTCACGAAGGCCATGCCGCTCGGGGCAATCGAGGTCGGCACCCAGTGCCGCAGCGGCATCTCGATGCCGGGCCGGGGCCCCTCCTCGCCGATGCGGGTGCCCGTGCCGTAGTTGCGCCCGTAGGTGACGACTGGCCAGCCGTAGTTGCGCCCGGCCTCCACCACGTTGACCTCGTCGCCGCCTTGCGGCCCGTGCTCGCTGGCCCAGAGTTCGCCCGTGGCCGGGTGCGTGGCCATGCCCTGGATGTTGCGGTGGCCCAGGCTCCACACCTGGGCCTGCGCCCCGGCGCGGCCGGCAAAGGGGTTGTCGGCGGGCACGCCGCCCTCGCGCGTGATGCGCACCACCTTGCCGATGTGGTTGTCGGCCACCTGTGCCGCGTCCTTGGCGATGAAGCGGTCGCCCAGCCCCACCCACAGGTGCCCCTGGCGGTCGAAGGCGATGCGCGAGCCGCAGTGCAGCCGGCTGTCGTACCGGGGCTGCTGGCTGAAGATGACACGCACGTCGGCCAGCCGTTCCTGGCCCGCATCGCCTTCCAGGCGCGCGCGGGCCACGGCGGTGCTGTTGCCGCCCGGTCCGGGCTCGGCGAAGGTCCAGTACAGAAGCCGGTTGTCGGCGAACTTGGGGTCCAGCACGAGGTCGAGCAGCCCGCACTGGCCCATGTCGGCCACGGCGGGCATGGCCGGGGCGGCCGCCAGCGGTGCCGAGAGCCGGCCCTGCGCGTCGGCGATGCGGATGCGGCCGGCCTTTTCGGTCACGAGCATGCGGCCGTCGGGCAGGAAGGCCAGGGCCCAGGCGTTGGACAGGCCCTTGACGACGGTGACGGGCTTGAGTTCACGCGCCTGCGCGGCAGCGGAGGTGGCGGTGCCGGCCAGGGTGGCGCACACGAGCGCGGCCGCCAGCGCGGCGCGGGTGCTGATCGGGGGGTTCGGAAGACGGTTCATGGGGGCGATGTTGCCAGCCTGTGTGCCGCCGCGCTGCGGCAGGGCTGATCTGCGGCCCGCGAATGCCCCAGCGCGGCTCAAGTGATTGGCGCAGGCTTGAAATCCTCCAGCGCGTTCGCAGTTAGCGTGTCGGCGCTGGCAGCCATGCAGATGAGGGCATGGCAAGCGCGCCCTCGGGCGCCACGCCGCGCGGCGTTCGGCATCTTCGCGTGGCATGTGCACGGCCCAGTTGCTACGCCCGGTCCTCGCCGGGGTCGTCCCCACCTCCTTGACCGGCGCGCCCCGATCACCCCTTTCCTGCGGCCCTGCATGCAACTCGTCTGGCTCAAGCGCGACCTTCGCCTGGATGACCACGCGCCGCTGCACGCAGCGGCCCTGGGCGGCCCGGCGCGCGTCGTGTGGATCATCGAGCCCGAGTGGCTCGGCAGCCCCGAGTGCGACCCGGCCCATGTCGCGTTCGCGCTGGGCTGCGTCCAGGCGCTGCGCGCGCGCGGCCTGCCCGTGCAGGTGCGCCAGGGCCCGGTGCTGGCCGTGCTCGAGGCGCTGCGCCGCGAGCACGGCATCACGCGGCTGCTCAGCCACGAGGAGACCGGGCCGCTGTGGAGCTACGCGCGCGACCGCGAGGTGGCGCGCTGGTGCCGCGCGCAGGGCGTGATCTGGACGGAGTTCGCGCACACGGGCGTCGTGCGCCGGCTGCGCCAGCGCCAGGGCTGGGCCGGGCGCTGGCAGGCGCGCATGGATGCGCCGGCCGTGCCGGCTGTCGATCCGCGGGCCTGGGTATCGCCGGCCGGGCTCGCGCTGGCAGAGCTGCCCACGCTCACGAGCCTGGGCCTGCCCGCGCACGGCAAGGTGCTGCAGGCGCCGGGCGAGGACGAGGCCTGGCAGACCCTGGAGGGCTTTCTCGGCGGGCGCGGCCGCGACTACCGGCGCGCGCTCTCCAGCCCGCTCACGGCCGAATCCGGCTGCAGCCGGCTGAGCCCGCACCTGGCCTTTGGCACCTTGTCGATGCGGCGCGTGCACCAGGCCACCGAGGGGCGCATCGCGGCGCTCATGGCGAGCGCCTCCCCGCAGGAGCGTGCCTTGGCGTATGCGCTGCGGGGCTTTGCGGGGCGGCTGCGCTGGCACTGCCATTTCATGCAGAAGCTCGAGGACGAGCCCGAGATCGAGCTGCGCAACTTCGCCCGCACCGCCGACGGGCTGCGCCCGGGTGACGAGGGCGTGCCGATGTCCGACCGGGACCGCGAGCGGCTGGCCGCCTGGTGCGAGGGGCGCACCGGCTACCCCATGGTGGACGCCTGCATGCGCAGCCTGCGCACCACGGGGTGGCTGAACTTTCGCATGCGTGCGATGCTCGTGAGCTTTGCCGCGTACCATCTGTGGCTGCACTGGCGCGAGCCGGGCCTGTGGCTCGCGCGCCAGTTCCTCGACTTCGAGCCCGGCATCCACTGGAGCCAGATGCAGATGCAATCGGGCACCACCGGGATCAACACCTTGCGCATGTACTCGCCGGCCAAGCAGCTGCGCGACCACGACCCGCACGGCCAGTTCGTGCGGCGCTGGGTGCCCGAATGGGGAAGCGATGCCTATCCGGCGCCCGTCGTCGAGGAGAGGGCTGCCCTGACGGCGGCCAAGGAGCGGCTCTTCGGGCTGCGCCGAAGCGACGCTGCGCGCGCCGAGGCCGATGTCATCCAGCAGCGGCACGGCTCGCGCCTGAGCGGCCTGCCGCGCAGCGGCTCGAGTCGAGCCGGGGCCCAGGGCAGCAAGCGCGCGCCTGGCGTGGCGCCCAGCCCGCAGCAGGAGCTCTTCTGATGCGGGAGCTCATCTGATGGCGGGTTCGCCCGGCGAGCGTGGCTTCAAGGGCAACAAGGCGCAGCTGCCCACCAAGCCGTGCGAGGCCTGCGGGCGGCCGATGAGCTGGCGCCGCGCGTGGGCGAAGAACTGGGAGCAGGTGAAGTACTGCTCGCAGGCGTGCCGCAGTGGGCGTGGATCGGGCCGAGCGGCGGCATCACTGCCT
>JBIIED010000165.1:0-7707 GCA_044237995.1 Rubrivivax sp.
CACGATCCTCCGCGCGCGCGCTGATCGACGCCTCACCCGTCTGGGATCACCACGCCTGCATGCCGCTGCGCCCGAACGACGCGTCGTTCCTGCCGCAACTGGCCCGGCACAAGGCGGCAGGCTTCGATGCCGTCACCGTCAACGTGGGTTTTGGCGAGCAAGGGCCCGAGGCGCACCTGCGCATGCTCGCCGCCTTGCGCCACTGGGTGCTGGCCCGGCCGCAGGAGTACATGCTGCTGCTGGCGGCCGACGACGTGGAGCGTGCGCGGGCCACGGGCCGGCTCGCCGTGGGTTTCGACATCGAGGGCGCGAACGCAGTGGGCGACCAGCTCAGCCTCATCCAGCTCTACTACGACCTGGGCGTGCGCTGGATGCTGATGGCCTACAACGAGCCCAACCGGGTCGGAGGCGGCTGCCAAGGCGCCGACGAGGGCCTGACGGCCTTCGGACGCGCCGTGGTGGCCGAGATGGAGCGCGTGGGCATGCAGGTCTGCGTGAGCCACACGGGGCACCGCACGGCCCGCGAGGTGCTGGCGATGGCCTCGCGCCCGGTGATCTTCTCCCACAGCAACTGCGCCGCGCTGCACCCGCACCCGCGCAACATCTCCGATGAGCTGATCCGCGCCTGCGCCGCCACGGGCGGGCTGGTGGGCATCAACGGCGTGGGCATCTTTCTCGGCCGCAACGACATCTCGAGCCAGACCTACGCGCGGCATGTCGACCATGTGGTGCAACTCGTCGGGCCGCACCATGTGTCGCTCGCGCTCGACTACGTGTTCGACACCCACGAGCTCGAGGAGTACACGCGGTCCATGCAAGCCACGTTCCCCCCGGGCCTGGGCTACGAGCTCGGCGCCCGCTTCGTGGCCCCCGAGCAGCTCGAGGAGATCGTGCAGACGCTGCAGGGCTGGGGCTACCGCGACGAGGACCTGAAGGCGCTGCTGGGCGGCAACCTGCTGCGCCTGGCTCAAACGGTCTGGAGGCCCCCCTCTCATGCCTGACCCTTCCCGCGAGGCGCCGCAGGCGCTGCACATCCTCGCCGAGCGCTACTGGCAGTTCCTGCGCCACGAGTTCCCGCTCGGCGCCTGCCTGGCCGGCGACCCTCCCGAGGATCCCGTCATGTTCCGCGAGGCACCGGCGGATTTCCACCGCCGCGCGTTGGAGGCGACGCGCCTGCGCCGCGAGCTGCTCGCGATTCCCACCGGGGGCCTGGCGTTCCAGGACCGCATCACACACCGGCTGCTGCAGCGCGAGCTCGAGGACCTGCACACGCTGCACGAGACCGGCTCGCACCTGCGGCCCTGGCTGCTACCGGTGGGGCCGGAGTTCAACACGCTGTACTTCGCCAACACGACGCAGCTCTCGGGCATCGAGGACGCTCGCCGCTACCGGGCGCGGCTGGCCACGATGCCCGGGTACTTCGAAGACGTGCGTGCCTGCCTGCGCGATGGGTTGGGGGCGGGTATCCGCCTGCCGCGGGTGGTGCTGGAGGCGGCGGTGGCGAACCTGCGGGCGGCCGCAAGCACGCCGGTGGCCAAGACGGCCTGGGTCGCGCCGTTCCAGCGCTCGCCCGCCGCCGCGCGGCCCGAGATGCAGGCCGAGGCGGCCCTGGCCGCGCAACAGGTCGAGGCCGCGCTCATGCCGGCGATTCACGCGCTGGCGGACTTCATGACCGATACCCTCGCTCCCGTGGCGCGCGAGACCGTGGCCTGCACCGAGGGCGCGCAGGGCGAGGCCTTCTACGCCTTCTGGGTGCGGCATTTCACCAACCTCACCCTCGACCCGGACGGCGTGCACGCCCTGGGGCTTCAGGAAGTGGCGCGGCTGCAGGACGAGGTCGCGCAGGTGGCGGGGCGGGCGGGCTACGTGGGCGACGTGGCCCGCTACCGCCGATTCCTGCGCGAGGACCCGTCGTTTCGGGAGACCTCGGCCGAGCGCCTGCGCGAGCGGGTCGAGGCCCTGGCCAAGCGCATCGACGGCCGGATTCCTTCGGTCATCGGGCACCTGCCGCGAGCCAGCTACGGCGTGCAGTCGATTCCGGCGGCGGCCTCGGAGAAGCTGCCGATGGCCTATGCGCAACCGAGCCCGGCCGACGGCAGCTCCGCGGGCTTCTTCTGGGTGAGCGGCCTGCCCGAGCGCGTGCCCACCTATGCGCTGGTCAGCGTGACGCTGCACGAGGCCTGGCCCGGGCACCTGATGCACATCGCGCTGATGCAGGAGATGAGCGGGTTGCCGGCCTTCCGGCGCGCGAACTTCACGAAGTACACGGCCTGCCTGGAGGGCTGGGCCATGTACTGCGAGACGCTCGGCCACGAGCTCGGCCTGTACGAGACGCCGCACCAGCACTTCGGGCAGCTCGACATGGAAATGTGGCGCGCCTGCCGCCTGGTGGTGGACACCGGCATCCATGCCCGAGGGTGGAGCCGCGAGCGGGCCATCGCCTACATGGCCGAGCATCTGAGCCTGCCGCTTGCCGCCATCCAGGCCGAGGTGGACCGCTACATCGCCATGCCCGCGCAGGCCCTGGCCTATCAGGTGGGCGGGCTCAAGTTCCGCGAACTGCGCGCACGTGCCCAGGCGCGCCTGGGCGAGCGCTTCAGGCTGCGCGAGTACCACGATCAGCTGATGGCCGCAGGGGCCGTCACGCTGCCGGTGCTCGAGGAGGCCGTGGACGACTGGCTGGCTCGCCATGCCGCTTGATACGGCCACCGGGGTGTTCTACGCGGTGCACGGCCCGCGCGAAGGCCGCCCGCTGATGATCCTGCTGCCGCTGATGGCGAGCTTCGGCGAAATCTTCGGCGCAGATGCGCAGCCCGTGCTGCAGGGCTACCTCGAGCGGCTGACCGACCGCTACCGGGTGCTGCTGATGGACTACCCCAGCATCGGGCGCAGCGCCGCGATCGATCCGCCGCAGCTGACGGCCGACCGCGTTTGCGCCGACCTGCTGGGCGTGGCCGACGCGGCAGGTTTGAGCCGCTTCGCGTTCTGGGGCTACTCATGGGGCGGCAACGTGGGCCTGCAGCTGGCCTCGCGCACGGACCGGCTGGAGGCCCTGGTGGTGGGCGGCTGGCCGGCGCTGGGCGCGCCCTACGAGGCGCTGCTGGCTGCGGCCAGGAAGAAGCTGCCCAGCCCAGAAGCCTCCTCGCTGAGGGTGCTGCGCAGCCCGGCGCAGTACGCGCAGTGGATCCACTATGGCGAGAGCATTGCCGGCTGGCCGGAACGCCAGGCGGTCTCGTCGATCAGCTGCCCGCGCCTGAACGTCTTTGGCAGCGAGGCCGACCTCGTCGAGGCCGGTGTGGCGCTGCCGATCGCCTCGTGCATCCGCGCGCACCGCGCCGAGCTCGAGACGATGGGCTGGCAGGTCGAGGAGATCGCAGGTCACGGCCATGGCCTGTGCATGCAGCCTGAGGTGGCCGTGCCGCCCGTGCGGGCGTTTCTCGACCGGGTAGGGCCATGAACATGGACACCGGCGTGGACACGGCCTCTGCCGCACAGGCACTGCTCGCGCCGTGGCCCGGGCCCTGCGGCGGCCTGCCTCCCTACGACCAGGCCACGCCCGCTGCGCTGGAGCAGGCGCTCGGCCAGGCGGTCGAGGCCAGGCGCCGCGCGGTGCGTGCGATCGCCTCGGACCCCCGCGAACCGAGCTTCGACAACACGGTGGCCGCACTGGAAGACAGTGCGCGCACGCTGCGAAACGTGCACGCGCTGCTGGGCGTGGTGGTGAGCACGGCGAACCTGGGCGAGATGCCGGCCGTGGCGCAGCGGGTGGCCGCACTCGTGCCTGCACTCACCGCCGAGATCGCCCACGACCGCGCGCTCTTCGCCCGCGTCGAGGCGGTCTGGCGGGGCCGACACGACTCGGGGCTGGACGCACAGCAGCTGCGGCTCGTGGAGGTGCTGCATGGCCGCATGGTGCGGGCTGGCGCCACGCTGGGGGACGCACAGCAGGCGAGGCTGCGCGCGCTGGATGCGCAGCTGGCCACGCTCTCCGCGCGCTTCACCCGGAACCTGCAGACCGAAGAGGTGAGCCAGGTGCTGTGGCTCAAGGCCGAGGCCGAGCTCGAGGGTCTCCCGGATGGTCAGCGGCGCGCCGCGGCACGCGCCGCACAGGACCGTGGCCGCCCGGGCGCCTGGGCCATCCCGAACCAGCGGCCGGCCGTGTGGCCCTTCCTGATCCACTCGACCCGGCGCGACCTGCGCGAGCAGGTCTGGCGCATGTGGAGCGAGCGGGGTGCCCACGCCGGCGAGCACGACAACCGGCCGCTGGTCGCCGAGATGCTGCGGCTGCGCGGCGAGCGCGCGCGCCTGCTCGGCCACCCGAGCCACGCGCACGCCGTGCTGGGCGAGCGCATGGCGCGCACGCCCGAGACCGCGATGGCGATGCTGCGGCGCACCTGGGAGGTCGTGCTGCGGGCCACGCAGCGCCAGATCCAGGACTTCGAGGCCGTCGCGCGCGCCGAGGGAGCGGACTTCGAGCTCGCCCCTTGGGACCGCCTGCATTACGCCGAGAAGCTGCGCCGGCAGCGCTTCGAGCTCGACAGTGAACGCGTGATGCAGCACCTGCCGCTGGACGCCATGGTGCAGGCGATGCTGTGGGCCGCCAGCCGCGTGCACGGGCTCGATTTCCACGAACTGCAGGGTGTGCCGGTGCTGCACCCGAGCGTGCGGGTCTTCAAGGTGACGCGACGCGGTGAGCCCGTGGGCGCGCTCTACCTCGACCTCCACCAGCGCCCGGGCAAGGCGCATGGCTCGCACCAGCGCCGGGTACGTGCGGCGGAGTGCGCGGTGGATGGCCAGGGTGGCCGCGTGCTGCCCATCGCCCACGTCGTCAGCGGGGTGCCGACGCCGCCCGAGGGGCAGCCCACGCTGCTGCCGTGGGAGTACGCCAACGTGCTCTTCCACGAGTTCGGGCACGCGTTGCACATGCTGCTCGACGGTGCCCGCTACCCGAGCCTGGGCAGCCAGGACGTGGCCTGGGATCTGGTGGAACTGCCCGCACTGCTCAACGAATACTGGCTGCGCGAGCGCGAACTGCTGCGGCGCTTCGCGTGCCACGCCCACACGGGCGAGCCGATGCCCGATGCGCTGATCGAGCGGCTCGAGGCGGCACTGCGCTACGACCGCATCTTCAGCGTCAACCTCGACTACCTCGGGTCGGCCATCGTGGATCTCGAGCTGCACCTGCTGGCCGACGGCAGCGGACGCGAGATCGACGCCGTCGAGGTGGAGCGGCGCACGCTCGAGGAGCTGGGCATGCCCGCCTGCTGGGACCTCGTGCTGCGGGTGCCCCACAGCGTGCACAGCTTCGCCGGTGCCTACGACGCGGGCCTGTATGCGTACCTGTGGTCCGACGTGATGGCGGCCGACGTGGCCGAGGCCTTCGCCGCCGCTGCGGGCGGCTTCTACGACGCCGACGTGGCGCAGGCCTGGCGCGAACGGCTGCTGTCGGTGGGGAACTCGGTGCCCGCGGCGCAGGCCTTTCGGGCGCTGCGCGGGCGCGACCCCGACCCGCAGGCGCTGATGCGACGTTTCGCGCTGGTGTGAGTGCTGCGCGCGGCAGTGCATGCACCCAAGCTGCCCCATGACGCCGCGCACCCGCTACTCACTATGGAATCTGCTGGCTGCCGCACGCCGCGGCCACACCGACTGGGCGCCCGCCTGGCGCGACGCCGAGCCCCGGGCGGCCTACGACGTCGTGGTGGTGGGCGGTGGCGGCCACGGCCTGGCTACGGCGTACTACCTGGCGAAGAACCACGGCATCACGAACGTGGCCGTCATCGAGGCGGGCTGGATAGGAGGTGGCAACACCGGGCGCAACACCACCATCGTGCGCTCCAACTACCTGTACCCCGAGAGCGCGCGGCTGTATGACTTCTCGCTCAAGCTCTACGAGCGGCTTTCGCATGAGCTCAACTACAACATCATGCTCAGCCCGCGCGGCGTCGTCACGCTGGCGCACTCGCGGCACGACCTCGATGCGCAAAGCCGCTGGGTCAACGCGATGCGCTGCAATGGCGTCGACGCCGACCTCCTCGACGCGCGCGAGTTGCGCGAACTCGAGCCGCGGCTGAACTTCGGCGCCGAGGCACGCTTTCCGATCCTGGGCGGCTTGATCCAGCGCCGCGCCGGGCCCGCACGGCACGACGCCGTGGCCTGGGGCTATGCCCGCGCGGCCTCGGCGTTGGGGGTGGATATCGTCCAGAACTGCCCGGTCACTGGCTTTCTCAAGCAGGGCGAGCGTGTGGTGGGTGTGAACACGCCGCGAGGTCCGATCCGGGCGGAGAAGGTGGCGTTGGCGGTGGCCGGTCACTCTTCGGTGCTGGCCCGCATGGCGGGCTTCGAGCTGCCGGTCACGAGTTATGCGCTGCAGGCGATGGTGAGCGAGCCGGTCAAGCCGGTGCTCCAGACAGTGACGATGTCGCCCGCGCTCGCGGCGTACTGGAGCCAGAGCGACAAGGGCGAGGTGGTGATTGGCGGAGCGCTCGATCACTTCGCGTCGTATGCGCAGCGTGGCAGCTTCGACATGATGCAGCAGGTGCTGGCCGCCACGGCCGAGATGTTCCCCACACTAGGCCGCCTGCGGCTGCTGCGCCAATGGGCTGGCATCGTCGATGTGGTGGCCGACTCGAGCCCCATCATCGGCGCGACACCGGTGCCGGGCCTGGCCATCAACTGCGGCTGGGGCACGGGCGGCTTCAAGGCCATCCCGGTGGGCGGCTGGACGCTCGCCCACTGGCTGGCCACCGGTCGCAACCACGAGCTGGCCGAGCCCTTCCAGCTCGAGCGCTTCCACACCGGCCGGCTGATCGACGAAGCGGCCGCGGCGGGTATCGCCCACTGAGGCCCACTGAGGCCCACTGAGGCACCCAGGACAGCACGAACATGATGCAACTCGACTGCCCCTGGTGCGGCCCGCGCGCGGCGAGCGAGTTCCACTGCGGCGGCACCACGGGCATCGCCCGCCCGCCGCTGGACTGTGACGACGCGGCCTGGGGCCGCTACCTCTTCTCCCGCGAGAACCCGAAGGGCGCCCACGCCGAGCGCTGGCGCCACACCTACGGCTGCGGCATGTGGTTCAACGTGCGGCGCGATACCGTGAGCCACGAGGTGGATGCGGTGTTCGGCATCACCGAGCGTGCGCCGGAGGCCGCGAAGTGAGCGGCTACCGCCTGCCGGCCCCGGCTGGGGCCTGGATCGACCGCTCGAGGGCATTGAACTTCAGCTTCGACGGCGGCGCGCTGCAAGGCCACTCGGGCGACACGCTCGCCTCGGCGCTGCTGGCCAGCGGCACCGTGCACATGGGCCGCAGTTTCAAGCTGCACCGGCCGCGCGGCATCTACTCGTGCGGCGTCGAGGAGCCCACGGGCCTTGTCGACCTCGGCGAGGGCGCCCGGCGCACCCCCAACACCCGTGTCACCGACATCGCGCTCACCGAGGGGCTGGCGGCTCGCCCCGGCAACGCCTGGCCGAGCCTGGCCTTCGACCTCGGCGCGATCGGTTCGCGCTTTGCGGCGCTGCTGCCGGCGGGCTTCTACTACAAGACCTTCATGTGGCCGGGCTGGCGCTGGTTCGAGCCGGCGATCCGCCGCGCCGCGGGCCTGGGTCACGCCGCTGCCGCCGACACGGGGGCTGACCCGGACCGCTACGACGAGGTTTCGGTGCACGTGCACACGCTGGTGGTGGGCGGCGGCGTGGCGGGCCTGGAGG
>JBIIED010000012.1:0-26991 GCA_044237995.1 Rubrivivax sp.
AGGCGCCGCCGCGCGCATCGATCCAGGCGGTGATCGCCTGGAGGGCGGGCACGTCAGGCGCTGCCCCAAACGACAGAGCATCGCCGTCGTGCAGCAGGGCGGCTGCAGTGGCCTGCAGCGGTTCGAGCAGCCGCTGCGGCTGGCGCAGCAGGGCGCCGCGCCAGTCGCCCTCGTGGGTGGTGGCGTCCACCAGCAGGTCCTGCAGCCGTTGCACCTGGTCGGCGACCTCGGCCCGCCCCGCGCTCTCGATGGCGGTGATGCGGGTGGCCACGGCCTCGGCGAGCAGGCTGAATGCGTAGCGGCATGCGGCGGACATCGGCCTGGCCTGGTACCCATCGAGGCAGACGATCGCACCCCAGGGCCGGCCCTCGCGCTGCAGCGCGGCGCGCGCCTCCGCGCGCACGCCCTGAGCGCGCAGGCGCGCCAGCCGGCCAGGCTCGGGCGCACGCAGCGTCGAGCCATTCACGACCCGCGCGTCCGCTGCGGCATCGGCCGATCCGGGCAGGTGCTCGGGCAGCAGCGGTACCGCTTCGCTCCAGGCGTCAGCGAGCACGTCGAGCCCGCCCGGCGCATCAGCCGGGAATCCGGCCGGGTGGGCGTGTATCTCGGCGGGCCAATCAGGCGAGGCGCCGCGGGCATCATCACCTGCCCGGCTGGCCCCCACGATCCGCGCGCTGCCCTCGTGATCGAAGCGCACGACGCGAACCTCCTGGTGCCCGCACAGCGCCTGCACGTGCCGTGCGGCGTGGGCAGACAGGTCTTCGATCGTGTTGGCCTGGCTCAGGCCGTGGATCGCATCCTCGAGGTGCTCAAGCAGGCCCTTGCGGGCCGGCAGGGGATCCAGCGTGTTGCCGGAAGCTTCTGCTGCGGCGCCGAGTTGGAGGTCCACCGTCAAAAGGTCGGGTCCGACCGGATGAACCCAGACCTCGACCAGCCGCTGTACCCCCGACAGGTCGACCGTGCAGGTCAGAGCCAGGGGCGGCCCTACCGCCGCAGGCTCATTGCGACGCGAGAGTTCGTCCAGCCGCAGGGAGAGGTCGCCGCCGAGCCGGTCGATCGAACCGAGCAGGACCCTTTCGAGCGGCACACCCAGCCACGCCCCGGCGTTCGCGCTCGCCTGCACGATACGTGCATCCGATACGCGAACGACCAGCACGACACCGTGCGGCTGGACGAGCCCGACGGGATTGGACGAGCCGGCCGCAGGATGCAGCCCGGCTGCCGCTTGGGCGGCAGAGCTTCTGGACAAGGACGATTCCCCCGTGTCCGCACGCTTGAATCGGCCGTCAAGGCAGCCGCCGCGTACAGATCCCCGGGGTCATTCTAGGAGCGAAGACCTGCGCGCCGCAATGCTCGCTTGCGAGCAGGGCTTCGAGCCCCGCGCAGGTTCTCAGACCCGCGCCAGCCCGAGCAGGTGCGCCATGTCCTTGAGGAAGATGCGCACGTGGGCCATCGGCCTGCGCCGCACGAGCTCCTTGTTCATGTAGGCCTCGAAGGTCAGCTGCTGGACGTCACGGTCCTCGCACATGCTGACGAAGCGCTCGCGGCGCCGGTCGTTGACGTACCAGAAGCGCTGCATGATCCCGAGCACCCAGAACACCTTGCCGTGAGCCTTCATGAAGCGCCGTCTTGCCGTGGCCAGCGCCCGGGTGTCGCCCGTGCGCAGGAACTGCCCGGCGGCCTCGGCGGCCATCTGCCCGCAGGCCATCGCGTAGTAGATGCCTTCACCGGAGGCTGGCGCAACCACGCCGGCGGCATCGCCTGCCAGCACCACGTCGCGGCCGTTGTCCCACCTCGGAAGGGGCTTCATCGGTATGGGCGCTCCCTCCCTGCGCAGCGTCTCGAAACGGTCCAGGCCCGCCACGGCACGCAGCCGCGAGGTGGCGTTGCGCAGCGAGAAGCCCTTGTCGGCGCTACCTGTGCCCACGCTGAGGGTGCGGCCGTGCGGGAACACCCAGCCATAGAAGTCAGGTGAGAGCTCGCCGCGGTAATAGACGTCGCAACGCGAGCCGTCGTAGCCTGCGGGTGCAACGTCTGGGGCGCGCACGATCTCGTGGTAGGCAAACACGAAGCGCCCCTTCTCGGCCCCGGGCACCTCTTGCCGCGCGATCTCCGAGCGAGCTCCGTCGGCCCCGACGATGCAGCGTGCACGCAGTGTCGAGGCCGGTCCGTCGCGCAGGCCGTCGCCGGTGCGTGCGTGGTAGTGGACCGTGCACACGCCTTGATCGTCGCGCTCGATGCGCTCGAAGATGCCGGTGTGACGCACCGCACCGGCACCAGCGGCGCGCTCGCGCAGCCACTCGTCGAACTGGTCCCGGTCGACCATCCCGACGAAGCCGCCCTCGATCGGGATGTCGACTCGGTTGTCCTTGGGCGAGACCATGCGTGCACAGCGCGCCTTGGCCACGAGCAGATAGTCGGGGATGGCGAAATCCTTGATGAGGCGCGGTGGAATGGCGCCGCCGCAGGGCTTGATGCGACCCGCGCGGTCAAGCAGGGCCACACGGTGCCCTGCGCGCGCAAGCTCGTGTGCGGCCGTGGCACCTGCCGGGCCGCCCCCTACGACGATGGCATCCAGGATCTCTTGTTCGTTGGCTGGGTTCATCGGGGGCCTCCTGCGGGAAGACCCGCCAATCCTGGTGTGTCGGGAAGGGTGCGGTCGGACCGCGCGGTGGGTTCAGCACGGCCCGCGCCGGCCGGCAGCGCGGCCGCCCGGGCCGGCACGCGGATGCGCCAGGCCAGCGCCGCGGAGACGAGGAACATGACGGCCTCCAGGGCAAAGACACTGCCGTAGGCGCGCGCCGGGTCGCCCAGCAGCCAGCGTGCGAGGTCGCTGGCAGCCGAGCCGAAGAGGCCGCCGAGCGCGAAGCCCACGGCCTGGGCGGCACCCCACAGCCCCATGCGCGTTCCCTCGCGCGGCTCGGCACCTGCGCCTGCCAGACTCATCATCGAGCCGATCGCGGCGATCGAGAAGGCTCCGTTGGAGACGCCCAGCACGAACACGTTGGCCCGCAGCGGCCACTCGGGTGCGAGCGCCGCGCCGGCCACGAGCCCGACCAGCGCGACAGCCGAGGCCACGCAGCCTCCGACCGTCCACGCCTTGAGCGAGCCCAGTCGGGCACCGGCCACGCGGCGCCCGGCCAAGGCTGCCAGCAGCATGCCGGCGAGCGTTCCCAGGTGCTGCACCCCCGCCAGGCTCGTCGACTCGCCGGGCGTGAAGCCGTAGATCGCTCCTGCGAAGGGCTCGAGGATCAGATCCTGCGTGCTGTAGGCAAGCATCGAGAAGAAGACGAAGACCGTGAAGCGCCGCGCATCGTCCTCGCGCCAGACCTCGGCCAGCGTGCCCAGGAAGTTCCCGCGGGAGGTGGTGGCCACCGAGGCGCGGGCGCCGCGCGGCGCCTCCAGCCGCCACAGCGCCAGCGCCGTCACGCAGACCGCCACGATGGACACGGCCCCCGAGACCTGCACCAGCCGCAGCGGACCGTAGGGGTCGAGCGCACGGCCGGCCAGGCCGGCGGTGACGGCAAAGCCCACGATCATCATCACCCAGACCGTTGCGGCCGCCGCCGCGCGGCGTGGCTCGTCCACCTGTTTGGCCAGCAGCACGAGCAGCGAAGTGCCACTGGCGCTTACGCCCAGGCCCACCGCTGTGAAGGCCAGCATCGCGAGCACGGTGCCGGCGGTGCGGTCGGTGTGCATCCAGGCCGTGGCCACCGCGGCCAGGAAGCCCCCGAGCGCGAGCACGAGCATGCCGCCCAGGATCCAGGGCGTGCGCCGACCGCCGACATCCGACCCCCAGCCCATGCGCGGCCGGGTGAGCTGCACCGCGTAGTGCAGCGCCACGAGCAGTCCCGGCAGCAGCGCCGGCAGTGCGAGCTCCACCACCATCACGCGGTTGAGTGTGGAGGTGGTGAGCACCACGACCGCCCCGAGCATGGCCTGTACGAGGCCGAGCCGGACAATGCCGACCCAGCCGAAGCCTGAGCCCGCGGCGGCCGGCTGTGCGCTCATGCTGGCCCCCCCACCCCTCTCAGGGCAAAGGCGCTCACCATCATGCCGGCCACGAAGAGCGGCACGCCAAAGCCGCTGTAGAAGAGGGCGCGTTGCACCGGCTGGCGCAGGAACCAGGACATGAGGATGATCTGGCCCACCAGCAGCGCGGCCACACCTGCAGCATGTGCAGGGCGCCCCCAGCCGGCCAGCAGCGCGATGACCACCACTTGAGGAACGGCCATGAACACGCAGGCTGTCCAGGCGGCGCGGCCCACTCCCAGGCGCACCGGCAGGGAGCCGATCCCCATGGCAGTGTCGCCGCGCACGGACTTGAAATCGTTGAGCGTCATGATGCCGTGCGCCCCGAGGCTGTAGAGCAGAGCCAGGGCCAGGGAGTGCCCCCCCGGCATCGCGCCGCCGGCCATGACGGCCGCCCCGGTGATCCAGGCCAGACCTTCGTAGGAGAGCCCGCAGGCGGCGTTGCCCCACCAGCCGTTTCGCTTCAGGCGCAGGGGCGGCGCGCTGTAGGCCCAGGCCAGCAGAAGCCCGGCCACCGCGGCCACGAAGCCCCATATGCCCAGCGTCGTGGCCACGAGCAGCGAAAGCGCCGTCCAGCCGACGGCCACGTACAGGCCCCATCGGCCGGGCATGCGCCCCGAGGGGATCGGACGGTGCGGCTCGTTGATGGCGTCGACGTGGCGGTCGAACCAGTCGTTGACGGCCTGGCTCGTGGCGCACACGAGCGGCCCGGCGAGCAGGACGCCCACCAGCAGCAGCGGCCAGCGGCCGTCCAGCGGCACACCCGAGGCGACGACGCCACAGGTGAACGCCCACATCGGCGGGAACCAGGTGACGGGCTTGAGCAGCTCGGTGATCGCCGAGGGCGAAGGCAGGGCCATGCGCCAATGGTGCCGTTCCGGCACCTTGACGTCAATCTATATTGACACCTAGATCAGGTGACTGGCCGCTACCCGCGGTCGTCATCGCCCGGACCGAGGTTGCCCAGGCCGAAGCGGCGAAGCTTGACGTACAGGCTCTGGCGGGACAGACCCAGGAGCGTGGCAGCCGAGGCGCGGTTGTCCTGCGTCATCTGCAGGGCCGTCTCGATGCAAAGCTGCTCGATCAGGTCTGTCGTTTCGGAGACGATCTCCTTGAGGGGTGTGCGCCCGACCAGCTCGGTGAGCTCGCTCACCGACCGCGGCATCGGTACGCCCGCGGCTGGCTCCCCGCCCGAGCTGCCCAGCCGCCGGGCCACGTTGCGCACCGCGAAGGCGAGCAGGGTGCTGTCGCCCAGCGCCAGGGCGGCGCCGGAGATCTCCACATCCGTCTGGGCGCCGTACTCGCCCCGCAATGTCGTCGTGAACAGGCCGATGGAGCCGCGCTGGCGCAGGTTGCCGATGAGCACGCCGAGCTCCACGCCCGTGCGACCGACCCAGCGGTCCAGGGGCTGGCTGCGCGCCTGCTCCTCGGTGGCGAGTTGGGCGAGCGCGAGGAAGGCGGGGTTGGCGGCGATGATCTTGCCGCTGGGCTCGCAGAAGACGAGGCCGTCCGGGGCGCTGTTGACGAAGGCTCGCAGGATGGCCTCCCATCCACTGTCGCCCGCCGGCAGGCTGCCCAGGGCTGGCGAGCGCGCCTTGCCGGGCGTGCCCGAGCCGGCCGGCTCGGCCGACACCGGAGCGAGCCGCACCATGAGGAAGGCCGACTGCTCCTGACGGAACACCGAAGCCGACAGGACGACTTCCTGGGAATCTCCAGCCAGCCGGGTACGAAGAGGTTCGTGCCTGCCCACCGAGCGCGCAGCGGCCAGCAGGTTCTGCAGCCGCTCCCCGTGGGCGGGATCGATCAGGGTGGCAAGCTGGCTGCCCACGAGCTTGCTGCGGCCGCCCGCGCACAGCGCGCGCGCGGCCGGGTTGGCCTCCAGGATCTTGAGCGCCGCGCCATCGACGATGAGCAGTGCGTCGTTGGCCGTTTCGAAAAGGTGGCGGTAGCGTGTCTCGGCCTCGCGGAAGCGCCAGTAGTCCTGCTCCATGGCCTGCTGGGCGTCGACCAGCCCGCGCTGCAGGGCCACCATCGCGCGCAGGTCACGGCCGAAGGCGATGATCCGTCCGCCGTCGGGCCCGCCATCGGCCACGCGGATCGCGGAATAGAGGACGGGAATGCCCTCTCCGTCTGCCACAGGGTGGGTGACCTGGCGCCAGCGGGCTGCATCGGCGGCCTGGCGAGCCTCCTCGAGCAGTGCCTCCACCTTCTCGCGGGACTCGGGCGTGACGGTCTGGGCCCACAGGCGCCCGCGCCACTTGCGCACGACCTGGTCGGCCAGTTCCTTGGCCTGCGTCACGACGTCGAGGATCTTGCCGTCGGCATCGAGCACGAGCGCGATATCGCTGGAAGCTCCAAGCAGGCGCGATGCCGTCCGGGCGTCGATGTCCCCCATCGCAGGAGGGGCGCTCTTGGCTCGAGTCATGGCGCGCGTGCTGGGAGTGTTGTCCGCAGGCGAAGGGATGTGGGCAGGATCGTCAGATCGGGTGGGGTCTCGAAGAGGTCTTGAACTCATTCTTTCGAGGCCTCCCGTTCTCCCAAAAGTCTTTCAGCCACCAGCGTGTTGGCCAGATCGACGGTGGCACCGGCATCGCTGGCGGTTCCATCTGCGCCGACTTCAGCGGCCCATTCCGGGTGGGTGATGAAGACCGGCCCTCCCACCACGATCCGGACGTGCGGATTGCATGACATTGCGCGCACGCGGCGGATGGTCTCGCGAAGCCAGTCGAGCCGGTCATCACTGCCGATGGAGAAGCCCGCCAGATCGACCCATTCGTCGCGCAAGCGGGCGCCAGGGTCGGGCACGGCCGCACCCACGCCGCCGATGACGTCCCAGCCGTCGCGGCGCAGGAACTCGGCGACCATCGCCAGCCCGAAGAGGTGCTGCTCGTCGGGCGGCTGGGCCAGCAGCACGCGAGGCGGCCGCGATGCGCGCACCCGGGATTGGTTGAAGGTTGCGCTGAGTTCGCGCATCAGCCGGTGCAGGCGACCCAGCGCCACGGTGACGGTGGTGAAGTCGCAGCGGTCGTCGCGCCAAAGGGTTCCCAGCCGGGAGGCGGCCGGGCCGAAGAGGCCCAGGCACATGGCCTCCAGATCCGCCCCCTCGGCCAGCAGCATCTCCACCGTCGGGTACTGGGAGGGGGGCTGGTCGGCCAGCAGCTCGAGCAGGAAGCGATCGGCGTCGCCGGGGCCCGGGGCTACCGTGGGGGTGGGCTCACGGCCGCCAGGGTGCGCGCGGTGCGCCCGCACGAGCCGCGGAATCACTTCGGAGCGAAGCGTGCGCTCGAGCGCCTCCACGCTGCGGTCGCCTAGCAGCGAAGCGGCCGGGCGGCGGGGACGCTTGTCGGAATCGGTGCTCATATATGAGGACCAGACGCTGCGCGCCCAGACCGGTTCCCCTTTTACCCCTGACAGGGCTGCGCGTCAAACGAAAGCGTCAATGCCGTCGGACACCCACCCGCCTGAGGGGGAATCGGGCACGGTGTAATCCCGCGCATACGTCAGTTTCGATTGACACTTTCGCTGCGCCCGTCTAGTCTGAGCGTCATGAATCGGACCCCCTTGCAGGTTCAGCGCACGCGCACGGCCCGCCGCGCCCGTGCCCCGCTGTACACCGACGAGGAGCGCCGTCGGCGCGACGCCACCCGCTGGACGCTCGTCCAGGGCGTGCTGGCGCCTGTGCAATTCCTTGTGTTCCTGGTGAGTCTGGCGCTCGTCCTTCGCTGGCTGGCCACGGGGGATGGTTTCGCGGCGGCCACGGCCTCGGTCGTGCTCAAGACGCTGCTGCTCTACACCATCATGGTCACGGGCTCGATCTGGGAGAAGGTGGTCTTCGGCAAGTGGCTGTTCGTGCCGGCCTTCTTCTGGGAGGACGTGTTCAGCATGCTCGTGCTGGCTCTTCACACGGCCTACCTGGCTGCACTCCTCACCGGTGCGCTGGAGCCGCGCGAGCAGATGCTTCTGGCCCTGGCGGCCTACGCTGCCTACGTGGTCAACGCGGCGCAGTTCCTGCTCAAGCTGCGCACGGCGCGGCTGGACGAGGCACAACGCCGAGCCGATGACCATGCTCCGCTGGGCGGATCGCGCGGGTCCGACCCGCTGGGAGCCTCGCGATGAGCCCGGTGATCACGCTGCGTCCGCAGGAGGCAGCAGGCTGCGCGCAGGCCCCCGTGCTGCGCGAGCGCGGCCAGCGCGAGGTCTTCTGCGGGCTCACGGGCATCGTGTGGCTGCACCGCAAGATCCAGGACGCCTTCTTCCTCGTCGTGGGCTCGCGCACCTGCGCACACCTGCTGCAGTCGGCCGCTGGCGTGATGATCTTTGCCGAGCCACGCTTTGCCACCGCAATCATCGATGAGCGCGACCTGGCCGGCCTGGCCGACGCACATGAAGAACTCGACCGTGTGGTGACGCGGCTGCTCACTCGGCGCAGCGACATCCGCACCCTCTTTCTCGTGGGTTCCTGTCCGTCTGAGGTCATCAAGCTCGATCTGGCGCGCGCCGCGCAGCGGCTGAACCAGCGCTTCGCGCCGCAGGTTCGGGTGCTCAACTACTCCGGCAGCGGCATCGAGACCACCTTCACGCAGGGCGAGGACGCCTGCCTGGCGGCACTCGTGCCCGAGTTGCCCGCGCAGGCGCCCGATGCCGAGCCGTCGCTGCTCGTGGTGGGCGCGCTGGCCGATGTGGTGGAGGATCAGTTCACCAGGCTCTTGGCGGCCATCGGCGTACCGCGGGTGCAGTTCCTGCCCGCGCGGCGCAGCGATGCGATGCCGGCCGTGGGGCCACAGACGCACTTCCTGCTGGCGCAGCCTTTTCTGGCCGATACCGCCCGAGCGCTCGTCGGGCGCGGCGCGCGCCGCGTGGCAGCGCCGTTCCCGCTGGGCGAGGAGGGCACGACGGCCTGGCTGCATGCCGCGGCGGCGGCGATGGGCATCGCGGCCGAGCGCGTGGAGGCAGCGGTGGCCGCTCCGCGCGCGCGCACCCTCGCTGCGCTGGAGCGGCTCAAGCCGACCCTGTCGGGCAAACGCATCTTCTTCTTCCCCGATTCCCAGCTCGAGGTGCCGATCGCCCGCTTCCTTGCCCGCGAGCTCGGCATGCGACTGACCGAGGTGGGCACACCCTACCTGCACCGCGAGCACCTGGCTGAGGAGCTGGCCTGGCTGCCCGGCTACACGCGCCTGAGCGAGGGCCAGGACGTCGAGCGCCAGCTCGACCGCTGCCGCGACCTCGAGCCCGATCTGGTCGTCTGCGGGCTCGGTCTGGCCAACCCGTTGGAAGCCCAGGGCCTGACGACGAAGTGGGCGATCGAGCTCGTCTTCACCCCCATTCACGGCTACGAGCAGGCGGCTGACCTCGCCGAGCTCTTCGCCCGGCCGCTGCGGCGGCGCAAGCTGATCGCCGCCTGAGCGAGGTTCGCATGCAGCTCACGCTCTGGACCTACGAAGGCCCCCCGCATATCGGGGCGATGCGTATCGCCACCGCGATGCGCGGGCTGCACTACGTGCTGCACGCCCCGCAGGGCGACACCTACGCCGACTTGCTGTTCACCATGATCGAGCGGCGTGACCATCGTCCGCCCGTGACCTACAGCACCTTCCAGGCACGCGACCTGGGCAGCGACACGGCCGAGCTCTTCAAGAACGCCGCGCGCGAGGCCTTCGAGCGCTTTCGCCCGGAGGCCATGATCGTGGGGGCGTCGTGCACGGCCGAGCTGATTCAGGACGACCCCGGCGGGCTCGCCCAGGCGCTGGACCTGCCCGTGCCGGTGGTGCCGCTGGAGCTGCCGGCCTACCAGCGCAAGGAGAACTGGGGCGCCAGCGAGACCTTCTATCAGCTCGTGCGCGCCATGTGCAGCCGCACCGCGCCGCCTGCCGGCACGAAACGCGAGGTGCCGGTGGGCCGGCGCGCAACCTGCAACATCCTGGGGCCGACGGCGCTCGGCTTTCGCCACCGCGACGACCTGCGCGAGGTACGCCGCATCCTCGAGCGCATGGGCGTGGAGGTGAACGTGGTCGCGCCCTGGGGCGCGAGCCCGAACGACCTCGCGCAGCTCGGCGAGGCCGACTTCAACGTCGTGCTGGTGCCCGAGGTGGCGGCTTCGGCAGCCCAGTATCTGCAGCGCGTGTTCGGCCAGCCGATGACGCGCACGATCCCCATCGGCGTGGGCGCCACGCGCGAATTCATCGCCGAAGTCGCGGCGCTGGCGGGCGTCGACCCCCGCGGCGCACTGGAGGACGGCAGCGAGCGTTCCAGCTGGTACGCGCGCTCGGTTGACTCCACCTACCTCACGGGCAAGCGCGTGTTCGTCTTCGGCGACGCCACGCACGCCGTCGCGGCTGCGCGCGTGGCGGCTCGCGAGTTCGGCTTCGAAGTGGTCGGACTGGGCACCTACAGCCGCGAATTTGCGCGCGACGTCCGCGAGGCGGCCAAGCTCTACGGCGTGGAGCCGCTCATCACCGACGACTACCTCGAGGTCGAGGCCAAGGTAGCCGAGCTGCAGCCCGAGCTCGTGCTGGGCACGCAGATGGAGCGCCACATCGCCAAGCGGCTGGGCATCCCGTGCGCCGTCATCTCCGCGCCGATGCATGTGCAGGACTTTCCCGCCCGGCATGCCCCGCAGATGGGCTTCGAAGGCGCAAACGTACTCTTCGACACCTGGGTGCATCCGCTGATGATGGGCCTGGAGGAGCACCTGCTGACGATGTTCCGCGGGGACTTCGAGTTCCACGACTCGGCACCCGCCTCGCACCTGGGTTCGGCCAAGTCGCGCGCCGCCGAGGTGGCGCCACAAGCAGGCCAGGCCGGTGAAGGAGGCCTGGCCGACGAGGCAAGCGAGGCAGGCAGGCAGACTCCGGCCGCTGCCGGTCTGGTACGAGCCGGCCACATGGCTGCCGAGCCGATCGTGGCCGAGATGGCCGAGTTCTCCGATGCGCCGGCTACCGTTACCGCTCCGGCCTCCCCCGCTCGTGGGCCCGCCAGCGCCTCCTGGGCGGCCGATGCCGAGCGCGAGCTGCAGAAGATCCCCTTCTTCGTGCGCGGCAAGGCGCGGCGCAACACCGAACGCTTTGCCCTGGAAAAGGGCCTGGCGACGATCACCGTTGACACGCTATATGACGCGAAGGCCCACTACTCCCGCTGAGCCGGGCGCCGCCGCGCGCACGCCCATCCGGGTGGTGATCGTGTCGATGGACACGCACCTCTCGAGTGCGACCGACCGTGCCCGGCCACAGCTCTTGCGTGACTACCCGGGGCTCGAACTGAGCACCCACGCAGCCTCCGAGTTCGTCGGCGACGAACAGCGGCTCGCGCGCTGCCGCGCCGACATCGCGCAGGCCGACATCGTGGTGGCGGCGATGCTCTTCCTGGAAGACCACTTCCTGCCGATCCTGCCTGATCTCCAGGCACGGCGCGCGCAGTGCGACGCGATGCTGTGCATGGTCTCGGCCGGCGAAGTCGTGCGCCTGACGCGGCTGGGCGCCTTCGACATGGACAAGCCTGCCAGCGGGCCGATGGCGCTGCTCAAGCGGCTGCGCGGCAGCAAGGACAAGGACAAGGCGCCTTCCAGCGGCGGCGCTTCGCAGATGAAGATGCTGCGGCGCATCCCGCAGATGCTGCGCTTCATTCCCGGCACCGCCCAGGACGTGCGGGCCTACTTCCTGGCCATGCAGTACTGGCTCGGTGGCTCCGACGAGAACGTGCTCAACCTCGTCCGCCACCTGGTGGACCGCTACGCAGACGGTCCCCGCCGCGCGCTGCGCGGTGTGCACAAGGCGGCAGCGCCGGTGGAGTATCCGGAGGTGGGCGTCTACCACCCCCGCATGCGCCCGCGCCTGGCTGCCGAGGCCACCGCGCTGCCGTCGCTGCCGGAGGCCACACCCGCGCGCGGCACGGTGGGGCTGCTGCTGCTGCGCTCCTACCTCCTGGCGGGCAACGCCGGCCACTATGACGGAGTCGTGGCGGCGATGGAGTCGCGCGGGCTGAGGGTGGTGCCTGCCTTTGCCGCCGGCCTGGATGCGCGCCCGGCCATCGAGAGGTTCTTCACCAAGGACGGCCGCGCGACGGTCGACGCGGTCGTCTCGCTGACGGGCTTCTCGCTCGTGGGCGGCCCGGCCTACAACGACGCCCATGCGGCCGAGGAAGTGCTGGCGCAGCTGGATGTGCCCTACGTCGCGGCACATCCGGTGGAATTCCAGACGCTCGACCAGTGGGGTAGCTCCGAGCGCGGGCTGCTGCCGGTGGAGAGCACGATCATGGTGGCGATCCCGGAGCTCGACGGCGCCACCGGGCCCACCGTGTTCGGCGGCCGCGTGGGTGCTCCCGGCTCCACTTGCCAGGGCTGCCCCGAGCGCTGCACCTTTCACGAGGGGCAGGGCGCTCGCGACATGCACCCCTGCCCGGATCGGGCCCGCACGCTGGCCGACCGCGTCGCCAAGCTCGTGGCGCTGCGCCGCAGCGCGCGCGCCGAGCGGCGCGTGGCGCTCGTGCTCTTCAACTTCCCGCCCAACGCGGGAAATGTCGGCACGGCAGCCTTCCTCGGCGTGTTCGAGTCTGTCTACAACACGCTCGTGGGCATGCGCGAGCAGGGCTACACGGTGGACGTGCCCGCAAGCGTGGACGCGCTGCGCGAGTCGCTGCTGGCGGGCAATGCTTCGCTGCACGGCGCGGACGCCAACGTGCACGCGCTCGTGCGCACCGACGACCATGTGCGGCGCGAGCGCTGGCTCAAGGAAATCGAGGCACAGTGGGGGCCGGCGCCGGGCCGACACCTCACCAATGGCGCGGCGATCTTCGTGCTCGGGCGGCAGTTCGGCAACGTTCTCGTGGCCGTGCAGCCCAGCTTGGGCTACGAGGGCGATCCCATGCGGCTGCTCTTCGAGAAGGGCCTGGCGCCCACGCATGCCTTCTCGGCCTTCTACCGCTACCTGCGGGAGGACTTCCGCGCCCAGGCGGTGCTGCACTTCGGCACGCACGGCGCCCTGGAGTTCATGCCGGGCAAGCAAAGCGGATTGTCGGGCAACTGCTGGCCTGATCGCCTGATCGGCGACCTGCCCAACCTGTACCTGTACGCCTCCAACAACCCGTCGGAGGGCGCGATCGCCAAGCGCCGCTCGGGCGCGACGCTGGTGAGTTACCTCACGCCGCCCGTGGCGCAGGCAGGTCTGTACCGTGGCCTGGTCGACCTGAAGGCCTCGATCGATCGCTGGCGCACGCTCGAGCCCGCAGCCAGCGAGCGCGCCGAACTGGCCCGGCTCGTGCAGGCACAGGCCGCCGAGCTGGATCTCGTGCCGGCCGAGCCGGCCTGGGAGGGGCAGCCCGAGGCCCAGGTCGAGGCAGGCATCATGGCGCTTGCCGCGCAGGTGCTCGAGCTCGAATACACGCTCATCCCGCACGGGCTGCATGTCGTCGGGCGCACGCCGGGCGAGGCCGAGCGCGCCGACTTGCTGCTGGCCATGTCCGAGGGCGGGCCGGTGCCGCTGGATCGTGCCCAGGCGCAGGCGCTGGCTGCCGGGCGCAAGGCCGAGGAAGTGCTGGTGGCCATGGGCATCAAGCGCGACCCGCAGCGCCTGGAGGCGCTACGCGAGCTCGAGCAGGCCGCTGCCCACCTCGCGCGCGACACCGAGCTCGAGGGGATCCTTCGTGCCCTCGATGGCCGCTATCTGCGGCCCGCTCCTGGCGGGGACGTTCTGCGCACGCCGCACATCCTGCCCACCGGGCGCAATCTCCACGGCTTCGACCCCTTCCGCATCCCGAGTGCGTTTGCCGTCCAGGACGGCGCACGGCAGGCCGAGCGGCTCCTGGCACGCCACGCCGCCGACGGCAACCCACTGCCCGAGTCGATCGCCATGGTGCTGTGGGGCACGGACAACCTCAAGAGCGAGGGCGCACCGATCGGCCAGGCCCTTGCGCTCATGGGCGCACGGCCCCGCTTCGACAGCTACGGGCGCGTGGCCGGAGCGCTGCTGGTGCCCCTGTCCGAGCTCGGCCGCCCCCGCATCGATGTCGTGATCACGCTGTCGGGAATCTTCCGCGACCTGATGCCGCTGCAGATCAAGGTGCTGGCCGAGGCGGCCTACCTGGCTGCCGCGGCCGATGAGCCCAGCGAGCTCAACTTCGTGCGAAAGCACGCGCTCGAGTACCAGGTGCAGCATGGCTGCACGCTGGAGGTGGCGGCCCTGCGCGTGTATGGCAACGCCGAGGGTGCGTACGGCTCGAACGTCAACAACCTCGTGGAGAGCAGCCGCTGGGAGGCCGAGGACGAACTCGCCGAGACCTACTCGCGGCGCAAGGGCTTTGCCTACGGCGTCAGCGGCCGGCCGCAGAAGCAGCCCGAGCTTCTGCAAAGCGTGCTCTCTCACGTCCAGCTCACTTACCAGAACCTCGATTCGGTGGAGCTCGGCGTGACGACGGTGGACAACTACTTCGACACCCTGGGTGGCATCACGGGTGCAGTCAAGCGTGCGCGCGGCGGACAGGCGCCGCCCGTCTACATCGGCGACCAGACACGCGGTGAGGGCACGGTGCGCACGCTCACCGAGCAGGTGGCCCTGGAGACCCGCACCCGCATGCTCAACCCGAAGTGGTACGAGGGCATGCTCGAGCACGGTTACGAGGGCGTGCGCCAGATCGAGGCACACCTCACCAACACCATGGGTTGGTCGGCCACGACCGGACAGGTCCAGCCCTGGGTTTACCAGCAGCTCGCGCAGACCTTCGTGCTCGACGAAGCGATGCGCGACCGACTGGCCCGGCTCAACCCCGCGGCTTCGGCCAAGGTGGCCAGCCGGCTGCTCGAGGCGCAGGCCCGGCAGTACTGGAATCCCGACGAACAGACGCTCGAGGCGCTCAGGCGCGCGGGCGAGGAACTCGAGGACCGACTCGAGGGCGTGCACGAGAGGGCCGTGGCATGAGCGCAGCAGACGCAGCGCGACACGGCGAGGAACCATCCACATGAACGAGACACCCCTTCCCTTCCCGACCCTGAAGCGCAACGCACACCGCAGCGACGGCGACGGCAGCGTGCAGGTGCACCAGGACCCGAGCGTGAAGATCGGGCAGGCCAAGGTCTTTGCCGTCTACGGCAAGGGCGGCATCGGCAAGAGCACGACCTCGTCGAACCTGTCGGTGGCGTTCTCCAAGCTCGGCAAGCGGGTGCTGCAGATCGGCTGCGATCCCAAGCACGACAGCACCTTCACGCTCACCAAGAAGATGATGCCCACCGTCATCGACGTGCTTGAGTCGGTGGATTTCCACGCCGAGGAACTGCGCCCGGAGGACTTCGTCTACGAGGGCTACAACGGCGTGATGTGCGTGGAGGCGGGCGGCCCGCCGGCCGGCACGGGCTGCGGCGGCTACGTGGTGGGCCAGACGGTGAAGCTGCTCAAGGAGCATCACCTGCTGGAGGACACGGACGTCGTGATCTTCGACGTCCTCGGCGACGTGGTGTGTGGCGGCTTCGCGGCGCCGCTGCAGCACGCCGACCGGGCGCTGATCGTCACCGCCAACGATTTCGACTCGATCTTCGCGATGAACCGCATCGTGCAGGCAATTGGCGCGAAGTCGAAGAACTACAACGTGCGCCTGGGCGGCGTGATCGCCAACCGCAGCGCCGACACGGACCAGATCGACAAGTTCAATTCGCGCATCGGCCTCAAGACGATGGCGCGCTTCCCCGACCTGGACGCGATTCGGCGCAGCCGCCTGAAGAAGGCCACGCTGTTCGAGATGGAGGACACGCCCGAGCTGGCGGCCGTGCAGCAGGAGTACCTCCAGCTCGCAGCCCGGCTGTGGGCCGGCGTCGAGCCGCTGTCGGCTGTGCCGCTGAAGGATCGCGAGATCTTCGACCTGCTGGGCTTTGACTGACATGAGCCTGCACACCGGCACCTACCAGCGCCGCCGGGGCGAGATCGAGCACTACTTCGATCGCACGGCGATGAAGGCGTGGGAGCAGCTGACCTCCACCGCGCCTGTGAGCCGTGTGCGTGCCACGGTGCGCGCCGGGCGCGATCGCATGCGCGACACGCTGCTGGCCTGGCTGCCCGCCGACCTCAGCGGTACGCGCGTGCTCGATGCGGGCTGCGGCACGGGAGCCTTCGCCATCGAGGCGGCCCGGCGTGGCGCGCAGGTGCTCGCCATCGATCTCTCGCCCTCGCTCGTGGATGTGGCGCGCCGGCGCGCCGACGAGCTGCTGGGCTCAAGCGCCGAACGTGCACGCATCGATTTCGACAGCGGCGACATGAGCGACATGCGCCTGGGGGCCTTCGACCATATCGTGGCGATGGACTCGCTCATCCACTACCGCACGCCTGACGCGGTGGCGGTGCTGCGCGCTCTCGCCCCGCGGGTGCGGCGCTCGATGGTCGTGACCTTCGCGCCGGCCACCCCGGCGCTGCGTGCGATGCATGCCGTGGGCAAGCTCTTCCCGCGCGGGGATCGGGCACCCTCGATCGTGCCGGTGCCCGAGGTGGCGCTGCGCCGCGAAATCGCGGCGCAGCTCGGCCTGGGCACCTGGACGGTGGCGCGCACGCACACGGTGCGCAGCGGCTTCTACACCTCGCAGGCCTTCGAGCTGGGACGCGTGTGCTGAAGCTCTCCCTGACCCGCATGCCGCGCCTGGACTGGACCCGGGTGGCCGTGCGCTACCTGCCCTTTGCAGACGCGGCCAGCGAGGACCTGCCGCTGGCACGCCTCGTTCGCCTGGCGCTCTTTCAGGTGACGGTGGGAATGGTCAGCGTGCTCATGGTGGGCACGCTCAACCGCGTGATGATCGTGGAGATCGGCGTGGGTGCGTGGCTGGTGTCGCTGATGGTGGCGCTGCCACTGCTGGTGGCGCCGTTTCGGGCGCTGATCGGCTGGAAAAGCGACCGCCATCGCAGCCCCTTGGGTTGGCGCCGTGTGCCCTTCATCTGGATGGGCAGCGGCTTGCAGTTCGCGGGACTGTCGATCATGCCCTTTGCGATCGTGCTCCTGGGCGGGGAGATGACGCTGCAGCTGTGGGCCGGGCACCTGGCCGCGGCGCTGGCGTTCCTGTTGGCCGGCGCCGGCGCGCAGACGGTGCAGACGGCGGGCCTGGCCCTGGCTACCGACCTTGCCTGCGAACGCACACGGCCACGGGTGGTGGCGCTGATGTACGTGATGCTTCTGGTGGGGATGGTGGGCAGCGGGATCGCCTTCAGCCTGCTGCTGGCCGACTACAGCCACACCCGGCTCGTGCAGGTGGTGCAGGCCACTGCCGTCCTCACGCTCGTGCTCAACCTGGTGGCGGTGTGGAAGCAGGAGCCGCGCAACCGTGATCGCGCGCGCGCGCCGGTCGACGCAACGCCCTTTCGGCTGGCCTGGCGCGAGTTCGCAGCGCATGGGCGCACCACGCGCTTTCTGCTGGCCGTGGGGCTTGGAACGGCAGCCTTCAACATGCAAGACATCATCCTCGAGCCCTACGGCGCCGAGGTGCTCGGCCTGAGCGTCGGGCAGACGACCCTTCTGACGGGGCTCATGGCCGCAGGCTCGATCGTCGCCTGTGCCATGGCCGCGAGCATGCTGGCGCGCCGCGCCGACCCGCAGCGCGTGGCTGCGCTGGGCCTGGTTGCGGGCCTGGCCGCTTTCTCCTGCGTGATCTTTGCCGAGCCGCTGCAGTCGGCCTCTCTCTTTCGTGCCGGCGTCGTGCTGATCGGGCTGGGTGGCGGGCTCTTCTCGGTGGGTACGCTGAGTGCGGCGATGGAACTCGACAGCGGCGGCCTGCACGGCATGGTGTTGGGCGCCTGGGGCGGTGTCGTGGCCACCGCCACGGGCCTGTCGGTGGCGCTGGGCGGCGTGCTGCGCGATGCCGGCACGCACCTGGCGATGACTGGCGTGCTGGGCGAGGTGCTGGCCACGCCCGGCGCAGGCTACGGCTTCGTCTACCACCTCGAGCTTGCACTGCTTTTCGTCACGCTCGTCGTCCTGGGCCCGCTTGTGCGCCGGCGAGCGCCTGCCGCCACCCGATCGGATCAGACGACCCCGCCGCACTTCGGCCTGGCGGATTTCCCCGGCTGAGCCGCCCTTTCCAACTTCCCAACGTCCACCGACACCACGAGACCTTCAGGAGAGCGCCCATGGGAACCGGAGCCATTACCTCGTACGTCGACGTCGCCCAGCTGGTGCTGTACGCCTTCTGGATCTTCTTTGCCGGCGTCATTTACTACCTCGTGCGCGAGAACCGGCGCGAGGGCTATCCGCTGGAAACCTGGCGTGGTGATGCGGCTGAGGGGTGGATCCCGATGCCCGAACCCAAGACCTACAGGCTCGCCTCCGGCGAGGAAGTGCAGGCGCCCAGCGGCCAGGGGCCGCTGCGCAACTTCAGCGCCGAACGCGTTCACGGCTCGGAAGGCACGCCGCTGGAACCGGTGGGCAACCCGCTGCTGGCCGGCGTCGGGCCGGGCGCCTGGACCGAGCGCGCCGATCACCCCGACCTCGACAGCCACGGTCAACCCAAGATCCGCCCTTTGTCGCAGGTACCCGAGTGCAACGTGAGCGACCGGGATCCCGACCCGCGGGGCATGACGCTGGTGGACGCCAACGACGACCCTGTGGGCACGGTTCGCGACCTGTGGATCGATGCGCCCGAGATGGTCTTTCGCTACCTGGACGTGGAACTTGCCGACGGCTCGCGCCGCGCCCTCGTGCCCATGACGTTCTGCCGCGTCACGCGTGAGCGCGTGAAGGTGCACGCGCTGCTGGCCTCGCAGTGGGCGGGTGTGCCGGCGACTCGGTCCTCGAGCTCGATCACGCTGCTGGAGGAGGAGAAGATCTCCGCCTACTTCGGTGCCGGGCTGCTCTACGCCGAACCGAGCCGGCTGGAGCCGCTGGTATGAGGGCTGCGGTGCGCACAGGCAGCCCGGCCGGGCCCCAGGCACCGGCACGCGGGCGAGAGCACGAGCTCGAACCCGAATTCGGGCTGCCCGAGGCGCTGCCGGGCGGCGAGCGCATCCTGTGGCAGGGTCAGCCTCGGGCGGCCCTGGTGGCCAGGCGGATCTTCCACCTGCCGGCGCTGGCCATCTACTTCACGCTGATCCTGGCCTGGCGGGTGCTGCTGCAACTGCACGACGGCGCCGCCTGGCACGAGGCGCTGCGCGGCACGCTGGGGCTGGCACTGCTGGCCGTCGTTGCGATGACGATCGTGGCCACGCTGGCCCGTCTGACTGCGCACACAACGGTCTACACCCTCACCGACAGGCGCGTGGTGATGCGCATCGGCATCGTGCTCACCGTCACCTACAACCTGCCGCTGCGCCAGATCGATGGCGCCAATCTCCTGCCGCTGAAGGGTGGCAACGGCGAGATCGCGCTTGCGCTGCGGGGTGACACCCGTATCGCCGTGCTGCACCTGTGGCCGCACGCGAGGCCCTGGCATTTCACCCGACCCCAGCCGATGCTGCGCTGCCTGGCCGATGCCGAAGCGGTGGCCGCTCGCCTGACGCAGGCCTGGGCCACTGCCAACGACACGGTGGCGCGGCCGTCCCCCCCTGCCGATACCGATGCGCAGCGCGCAAGCCGTTCGCGTGGCGGGTCGCCACAGCCGGCCTCGGCCTGACCGACTGCGCGCAGGAGACGCACGACGATGACCGCCAGCAGCCTGACGGGCCAGACCCACGCACCTGGGCGCAACAGGCCACTGTTCCCGCGCGCGGTCCTCGTGGCGGCCGCCTGCGTCGTGGGCATGGTGCTGCTGGTGGTGTCCTCGCTGCGCCTGAGCGGCTTCGATCCGTCACAGGCGCCTGGCGCCGTGCTGGCCGAGCGCCGGCTCGTCTTCGCCGACGCCGCCGATGGTGCTGTGCAGGTGCGCGACGCCACCAGCGGCCAGCCCGTGGCTCGCATGGCGGGCGAGCAGGGCTTCCTGCGTGGAGTGCTGCGTGGGCTGGCCCGCGAGCGCCGTGCGCTGGGCGTGCCGGCCGAGCAGCCCTACGTGCTCACGCTGCACGCTGACGCGCGGCTCTTGATCACCGATCCCGCCACCGGCGGGCGCATCGACCTGGCCTCCTTTGGCCCCGACAACGCAGCCGTGTTCCTACGCTGGCTGCCCCCATCCCCCCGCAAGGAGTGATTGCCATGAGTGCCGTGCCATCCCTGGAGAACCCCGACGAGGTGCTGCAGCGCGCGCGTACCGAGGACCTGATCAGCCCGCGCTTCTACACCACCGACTTCGCCGCGATGGACCGTCTCGACGTATCGCCTCTGCGTGCGGAATGGGAGGCGATGCTCGCCGAGTACGAGGGCGACAACAACCATGACCACTTCAAGCGCGACGAGGCCTTCACGGCCGAGATCCGCGCGCTGGACCCCGCCTTGCGCCAGGAGTTCCTGGACTTCCTGATCACGTCGATCACCTCCGAGTTCTCGGGCTGCGTGCTCTACAACGAGATCAGGAAGAACGTGGAGAACCCGGACATCAAACGGCTGATGACCTACCTCACGCGCGACGAGTCGCGGCACGCGAACTTCATCAACATGAGCCTGCGCGATTTCGGCCTGGCGGTGGACCTGCAAAAGCTCAAGGCGACCAAGGCCTACACCTTCTTCAAGCCCAAGTACATCTTCTACGCGACGTACCTCTCGGAGAAGATCGGCTACGCGCGCTACATCACGATCTACCGCCAACTCGAGCGCCACCCGGAGCTGCGCTTCCATCCGATCTTCCGCTGGTTCGAGCGCTGGTGCAACGACGAGTTCCGCCATGGCGAGAGCTTTGCGCTGATCATGCGGGCCAACCCGCACCTGCTGCGCGGGCTGAACCTGTACTGGGTGCGCTTCTTTTTGCTCGCGGTGTACGCGACGATGTTCGTACGCGACCACACGCGTCCGATGCTGCACCGGGCGATGGGGCTGGAGCCCGACGACTTCGACTACCGCGTCTTCGAGATCACCACCGAGATCTCGCGCCAGGTATTCCCCGTTTCCCTTGACACCGACTCCCCGGCCTTCCGGGCAGGCCTGGACCGACTGGTGCAGGCACGCGGGCGATTCGATGCCGGGCGGGTGCGCGGCGGGATCATCGGCCGGTTGCAGCAGGCCGCGGCTGCGGCCAGCGGGGCCTTCACCTTCGTGCGTCTGTACTTCCACCCGGTCAAGCGCCACGATCTGCCTGAGCAGATCCGCGTCGCGCCGTCCTGGTAGGACGCGACAGCCAGGGGAAACGAAGCGACCGCATGATCGACTACGCACTGCCGGCGCTCTTCGCGCTGCTGGTCTGGTGGGCCGGCACGGGAGTCGTGCTGTTGCTGGACCGGCTGCCGCGCGCCAGCGCGGCCGTCACGTTCACCTGTGCCACCGTCCTTGCGCTGGGAGCGCTTGCCTGCATCGGACACACCGCAGACGACCCCGGCGTGCGGGCCGCCTATGGCGGCTTTGCGTGCGCGATGGTGCTCTGGGGGTGGCACGAGCTGGCGTTTCTGTCGGGGTGGGTCACCGGCCCGCGCCGGCAGGACGGAACGCCCGGCGCGACCGGGTGGCGGCGACTGTCCGAAGCCGTGCAGGTGCTGCTGTGGCACGAGCTTGCGCTCCTGGTGACCGTGGTCGCGCTATGGGTGTGGCTCGGCGGGAGCGTCAATCTCGTGGCTCCGTGGACCTTCACGCTGCTGTACGCGATGCGGGTGTCGGCCAAGCTCAACCTCTACCTGGGCGTGCGCAACCTCGCGCTCGATTTCCTGCCCGAGCGCCTGGGCTACCTGGGCAGCTACTTCCGCCGCCGGCGCTTCAACGCGCTGATGCCCTGGTCGCTCGTGCTGGGGGTGCTGTGCGCGCTGTGGATCCTCGGCGACCTGGAGATGGCGCAGCCCGGGGCACGCGCGGCGAGGATGCTGCTGGCCTCGACCCTGGCGCTGGCACTCGTGGAGCACCTCATGATGGTCCTGCCCCTGCAGCCTTCTCTGCTGTGGCGCTGGGCCCTCAAGCGAGAGGCGGTGGTGGTGCGCTGACGCGCCGCCCGCCCACGGCACCGGACAAAGGCGCAACAGGATGAACGTCGAAACCTATCCCCGTGGAGGCGGCCCCGTGGTGTCCGGGCGCGGTGGCACGGCCATCGTGATCGGCAGCGGCTTCGGCGGCCTGGCCGCCGCGATCCGGCTGAGCGTGCGGGGCTGGCGGGTGCAGGTACTCGAGCGCCTGCCCGTACCCGGCGGACGTGCCCGCGTGCACGAGCAGGACGGCTTTCGTTTCGATGCCGGGCCCACGATCATCACGGTGCCCCACTTCTTCGAGCAACTCTGGCAGCTCGCCGGGCGGCGGCTGGCCGACGACGTGACGCTCGCGGCACTCGACCCGTACTACCGAATCCGCTTCGATGACGGGCGGCACTTCGACTACAACGGCGACCCCGCGCACATGCGCGCCGAGGTGGCGCGCTTCAACCCGGCTGACCTGCCGGGATACGAGCGGCTTGTCGCGGAGTCCGATGTCGCCTACCGCGAGGGCTTCGAAAAGCTCGGCACGGTGGCCTTCGATCATCTCGGGCACCTGCTCGCGGCGCTTCCCAACATGGTGCGCATGCGCGCCTGGCGCACCATCTGGCAACTGACGTGCCAGCACCTGAAGGACCCGGCCCTGCGCCAGGTCTTCAGCTTCCACCCGCTGCTCATCGGTGGCAACCCGCTGAAGGTCACCTCCTCCTACAGCCTCATCCACAGCCTGGAGCGGCAGTTCGGCGTCCACTGGGCCATGGGCGGTACGGGAGCGCTCGTGCAGGCCATGGTGCGACTGCTGGCCGACCGCCGCGTGCCTGTGCGGTGCGGCGCCGACGTGCGGCGCATCGTCGTCGAGGATGGGCGCGCCACCGGGGTGGAGCTCGCCGGGGGCGAGCGGCTTGCAGCCGACATCGTCGTGAGCAACGCCGACACGGCCTGGACCTACCGGCACCTGCTGCCCGGCGTGAAGCGCCGGGTGTGGACCGACCGCAAGCTCGATCGCGCACGCTACTCGATGGGCCTGTTCGTCTGGTACTTCGGCTGCGATCGGCGGTGGGACGACGTGCCGCACCATCAGATCCTGCTCGGGCCGCGCTACGAGGGACTGCTCAACGACATGTTCCTGCGCCACCGCCTGGCCGACGACTTCAGCCTGTACCTGCACCGCCCGAGTGCGACCGATCCCTCGGTGGCGCCCGCCGGCTGCGATGCCTTCTACGTGCTCTCCCCGGTGCCCCACCTGGACAGCGGCATCGACTGGTCGCAGGCGGCCGAGCCCTATCGCAGAAAGCTCGAGGCCTGGCTCGAGCGCACGATGCTACCGGGCCTGTCGCGCCACATCGTGAGTTCACGCGTGACCACGCCGCAGCACTTCCAGGACGACCTGCTCTCCTACAAGGGGGCAGGCTTCGGCATGGAGCCCCGCCTTCTGCAAAGCGCCTGGTTCAGGCCGCACAACCGCAGCGAGGACGTGCAGGGGCTGTACCTGGTGGGCGCCGGGACGCACCCGGGTGCTGGGGTGCCGGGCGTGCTGATGTCGGCACAGGCGCTGGAGACGGTGCTGCCGCCGGTGCCGGAAGTCTCCCGCGTGGCGGACTACGGGGCCGACGCCGAAGCGGCGTGGGGATGGCGGTGAAGACCATGGGCGCGCGATCCGACCCCCCTGAACTGCAAGCCTGCCGGGCGCTGATGCAAGGCGGCTCGAAGTCCTTCTTCACGGCTTCCCTGCTCCTGCCGGCTCGGGTGCGGGCCCCGGCCACGGGGCTGTATGCCTTCTGCCGCGTGGCCGACGACCTGATCGACGGCAGCTCCGAACCGCAGCGTGCGATTGACGAACTGCGCGAGCGTGTGGAGGCAATCTTCATGGGGCGCCCGGGGCCCGAGCTCGCCGATCGGGCGCTGGCCAGCGTCGTTCAGTCGCACGGCCTGCCGAGGATCCCGGTGGACGCCCTGCTGGAGGGCTTTGCCTGGGATGTCGAGGGTCGCAGCTACGAGTCGATCGAGGACGTCCACGCCTACGGCGCGCGTGTGGCCGGGACGGTGGGCGTGCTCATGGCCATGGTGATGGAGACGCGAGACCGCTCTGCCCTGGCGCGGGCCGCCGAGCTCGGCGTGGCGATGCAGCTCACCAACATCGCACGCGATGTGGGCGAGGATGCCCGGCTCGGGCGGGTGTACCTGCCGGCAGTGTGGATGCGTGAGGCGGGCCTGGATCCGCAGGCGTGGCTTCGGCAGCCTGTCTTCGGCGAGGCGCTCGGCTCGGTGGTGGCGCGCCTGATCGGGGAGGCCGAGCGGCTCTATGCTCGGGCCGAATGCGGCGTGTCGGCGCTTCCGCGCGACTGCCGCCCGGGCATCCAGGCCGCCAGGCTCGTCTATGGCGAGATCGGTCAGGCACTCGCAGCCGCGGGGCTGGACTCCGTCGGGCAACGAACCGTGGTGCGGCGCTCCAGGCAGCTGCAGCTGGTGGGCCGTGCGCTGCTGGCCTGCGTCGTGCCCCCTGGGCACCCGATGACGGCAGGCGGCTCGGTCGAGCCGCTGCAGGCGGTGCGCTTCCTGGTGGACTCTGCCGGACCCGCTGAGCTTCCCCAGCGCACCTTCTACCAGCGCACGGTGAGGGTGCTGGATCTCTTCGAGCGCGTGGAAATGCGACAAAGAGGGTCGAACTGACCCGGTGACGAAGGAGGGCGCGATGGGGACGACACACTACCGGCCAGGCACCCGGGTGCTGCTGGCCGTTGTGCACATGCTGGTTGCGTTCCTGGGCCTGGGCGCAGGATTCGGCTTTGGCCTGCAGGCCGGCGGCGGCTACGTGCTCGCGTGCATCGCGGGCCTGTGCTTCGCCGTGTTCTGTACGCTGATGCTGGACGCGCTCGTCGAGCGCGCGCAGACCTGGCTCGGACGCTGAGCCGCGCCCGGCGCCTGCGGACTCAGCTGCGACGCTTGGCGTCGTACTTCTTGTTGCTGCGCGAGAACTGCTTGAGCAGCCACAGGGCGAAGACAATCACCCACAGCAGGAACAGGATCTGATAGACCTTCATGAGTCACTCCACGGCTTTGGAAGGTTGCAGGGCCGGCCAGGCAGCCGGCGACAGGCGGTCGCCCGAGAGAGCGCGCATGGCCATGCAGGTGGCCAGCAGCAGGGCGATTTCGATGATGTAAACAGCAGCATAGCCGGTGGCCGGGGTGGCCAATGCCGGGCCGAAGTATCCCTGAGCGGCCAGTGCGCCCATCACGTCGCGCCCGATGCCGCCCAGGGCCACTGCGATGCCGGCTGAGGTGGCCTGCACTGCGCCCCAGGCGCCCAAGGCCAGCCCCACCTGATCCGGTGCTGCCAGGCTCATCGTGAAGGTGAGCGTGCCATGGGCGAAGATGCCACCCGCCAGGCCCACGAGTGCCACGCCGGCGGCAAAGAGCCAGGTCGACTGGGTGCCTGCGGCCACGACGATGGCCACGAAGGCGGGCAGCCCGAGTGCAGCACCGGCCAGAGACAGGTTGGCCGCATCCGCGCCGCGGCCGAGCACCCGCGAGGCGATGCCAAAGCCGGTCAGGCCTCCCAGCGCCATCAGTGCGGTGAGCCAGGTCGTCTGCCCAACCGTCATGCCCAGAACCTGGCCGCCGTAGGGCTCGAGCAGGACGTCTTGCATGGCGAAGCCCATCGTCCCCAGGGCCACGGCGATCAGCCGGCGCCTGACCGCTTCGTGGCGAACGTAGGTGCGCCAAGCGACCATGAAGTCGGGTTCCTCTCCAGAGCGTGTGCGTGCGGCCCGGCTCACCGGCCGGCGCGGCTCCTGCTTCCACATTGCCACCGCGTTGAGCACGAGGGTGGCCAGCGCGCATGCCTGAATGACCTGCACCAGGCGCCCGGGGGTGAACTCGGAGAGAAACCAACCGAAGACAAAGGCGCTGCCCAGCGTGCCAGCCAGCAGCATCACGTACATGAGGCCCACGACCTTGGGGTGCGAGGCGCGGGGCGCGAGATCCGTGGCCAGCGCCAGACCGGCTGTTTGTGTGGTGTGCAGGCCTGCGCCGACAAGAAGGAAGGCGACGCCGGCTCCTGCCTGGCCTACCCAGGCGGGCCATTGGGCGGAATCGCCCTTGCCGGCCAGCACGAGGAGCGTGAAGGGCATCAGCGCCAGACCGCCGAACTGCAGCAGTGCGCCCATCCACATGAAGGGCACGCGGCGCCAGCCCAGGGCCGATCGGTGGTGGTCGGAGCGAAAGCCGATGAGCGCACGTGCGGGCGCCCAGAGCACCGGCAGCGCGACCATCACGGCCACGAGCCCGGCAGGCACGCCGAGCTCGACGATCATCACGCGGTTGAGGGCGCCCACCAGGAGCGCGAGCGCCATGCCCACGGCCACCTGGAACAGCGACAGGCGCAGCAGCCGCGACAAGGGAAGGTCGGGGCTCGCCGCGTCCGCAAAGGGCAGGAAGCGCGGGCCAAGCGCGGCCCAGCGGGCCACGAGTTGGCGGCTGAGGCTGCTCATCGACGTGTGTCGCGCGTGGGGGCGGCAGATGGTCTCAGGGCCTGGACAGACCGGGACCAGAACTGCCTGTAACGGGGGTCAGCAAAGGGAGCGTGAACGCGCCAGGCCGGGCAGGCACGAGCCCGCCCGGTGCCGGCGCGATGAGGACGGGCCGCAAGTGCGGCCCAGGCCTATTTCTTGGGCGCTGCCGGTGCAGCATCTGCCGGAGCGGCAGCCACCGCGGCCGGGGGGCCGTTGAGGAAGCGCTTGACCCAGGTGGTGTTCGTCAGCAGGGCCACATGCACCGCGAACGAACCCACGGCGACGGCGCCGAGGAAGAGGGGAATGCCAACCGTAGGCCTCACGACCAGCCAGAGTTTTCCGTAGATCATGTCTTGGTCTCCTTCCTGCTCACTTCAGCCACGGTGAGTAGATGTACGCGAACAAATGCGCCAAGGCCGCGATGAATCCGAAGATCTGCGTGCCCTGGATCAGGTGTCGATGGATTTCTTCCGATTGTTCCTCGGTGAGGCCGGTGGGCCACACCTTGTCTGAATCACTGTCTG
>JBIIED010000166.1:0-7629 GCA_044237995.1 Rubrivivax sp.
CCATGAGCGTGGCGTGTCGGGTCATGCAACGCGTGACGTGCGCGTGCAGGTCCAGCTCGACGCCGATGGGAACGTCCGGGCCGACGATGGCGCGCGCACGCTCGAGCAGGTCGCCTTCGCAGTCCAGGCAGTTCTCGGACGTCATCGCGCCGTGCAGCATCAACATCACGGCCTGCACCGGCAGCGCGGCGCGCAGGTTGTCCAGCAATTCGTCGCGCAGCTGCTCGTACACCGGCTGGCGGATGGGGCCGAGCGGCACGGCGGCAGCGAACAGGCCCTCGACCAGTTCCCAACCTCGCGACAAGACCACGCGGCGCACGGTTTCGATGGCGCTGAGGTAGCCGCCCGGGTCCACGCCGCTCATCGCCCCACGCCGGATGCCTTCGGTCTCGAAGGCTCCCAGCCCGGTGGGGATCGCACAGTAGGAGTTGTTCTCGGCCAGCAGGCCGGCCAGGAAGAGCTTCATCGGGAACGGGGTCCGCGGAGGATCCGCGGCAGCGCGGTGTTCGAGCTTGACCACTCTTTGTCAATGTGTCAAGCTTGTTTCCCAAATGGAAAATATTGGGGCCAGCTCCGCTTCGCCTTCGGCCACCTCAGCGGTCGCGCGGGGGGGTGCCGAGCTGCCGTGGCCAAGCGCCTCGGTGGCACAGGCGTTCGTGCTGGTGATGCTCGTGGCCGCGACCTTCTCCTTCGTGCATCGCTACGTGCCGTCGGTGCTGGTCGATCCCATCAAGCGGGAGCTGGGCATCAGCGACCTGCAGTTCAGCTTGCTGCAGGGCACGGCCTTCGCGGTGCTCTACGGTGCGGCTTCGCTGGTGTGCGGGCTGCTGGCCGACCGTGTTCACCGTCGCAACCTGGTCGTGCTGGGCGTTGCGGTCTGGACGCTCGGCACGGTTCTCTTCGGCCTGTCCACGAGCTTCACGGGCTTGCTTGCCAGTCGTGCCATGGTGGGCCTGGGAGAGGCCACGCTCGGGCCCGCCAGTGTCTCGATGCTGTGCGACTACTTTCGCCCTGAGCGGCGCGGCAGGGCCATCGCCGTGTCGTTCTTCGGCGCCACGCTGGGCAGTGCGTTGGCCTTTGCCCTGGGGGGCCGAATGCTGGAGGCGGCCACCGCTGGCCAGTACGCCGGCTTGCCGTGGGTGGGCGAACTCGCGCCCTGGCGGCAGGTCGTGGTCTTGATGGGTGCAACCGGGTTCTTGCTGGTGCCCGCCATACTGGCCTTTCCCGAGCCGCAGCGCCGCGCGCTGGCCGTCGCGGAGCATCTGGGCAACCGCGCGCAGGAGCTGTGGTCCCTGCGCGGTCGCCTCGTGCTCGTGGTGCTGGCCGGCGCCACGGTGGCGCTGGCCGACTTCGGCTTCAGCATCTGGGCCACGGCGCTGCTGACGCGCACGCATGGCTTCACCGTGGCCGATGCGGGAACGGTGCTCGGCGCCTGCATGCTCATTGCCGGCGTGGGCGGTGGCTGGCTCGGCGGCGTGCTGTGCGACCGCGCCCATGCGCGCGCGCCGCTCACCGGGCGCATCGACACCGTGGTGCGCGCCGCACTGGCCATGCTGCTGTCGGCCTGCCTGCTGCTCCTGCCCGGTGGCTGGGCCGCCGTGGCGGCCTTCGCCTGCTGGCAGGTGGCCGCCAATGCGGCCTATGTCGGCTGCGCCTCGACCTTGCAGGATCAGGTCAGCGGACGCACCCGCGGCATCGCCGCGGCCGTGTCCCTGTGCGTGTCGATCGGATTCGGCCTGGGGCTGGGCCCGACCTCGGTGGCCGCGCTCAACCAGCAGATCGGTGGTGGTGGCGACGCCCTATCCGCCAGCCTGCTCATCGTGCTGCTCGCTGCTGGGTCTGCCACCCTGGGTTGTGCCTGGTTGCTGCGGCGCCGTCTGGCCCGGAACGGGTAGGCCCCGGGGGACGCCTGATGCAAGGGCCTGAGGTGGAAGTGCAATGAATTCGTGGAGTGCGCAGCCGTGAAGCAAGAGTGCGATGTGCTGGTGGCCGGGTCGGGCGCAGCGGGGCTGGCTGCCGCCGTGACGGCGGCCCACCAGGGGCTGCGCGTGATGGTGGTGGAGAAGGCACCCGTGTTCGGTGGAACCTCGTGCTTCTCTGCCGGCCTGGTGTGGATCCCCGGCAGCCGCCAGGCGCGCGCCGCCGGCATCGAGGATGACCCGGCGCTCGCGCTGCAGTACCTGCGCGGCGAGGGCGGCGCCTTCACCGATGACGCCAAGGCCGAAGCCTATGTGCGCCAGGCTGCCGACATCTTCGCGTGGTTCGAGGACCACACGCATGTCAGCTACCACCTGTCGCCCCTGTGGCCCGACTATCACCAGGGTGTGGCAGGCGCCTCCCGCGGGGGCCGCTCGCTGGGGGCCAACCCGTTCGACGCCCGGCGCCTGGGCCCGCGCATGCGCGACCTGCGTCCGCCGCTGGCGAGCACCACGATCCTGAGCGGCATGATGGTCGGCCGGGAGGATCTGGTGCACTACTACGGCATGTCCAGGTCCTGGCACAGCCGTGGTGTGGTGGGCCGCCGGGTGATGCGCTACGCGATGGACCGCCTGGGTGGGCACGGGCGCAGCACGAGGCTGTCCAACGGCAATGCCCTGGTGGCCATGCTCGCGCTCAGTGCCTTCGAGCGCGGAGTCGATTTGCGGCTGAACACGCCGGTCAAGCAGCTGCTGCTGGAGGATGGCCGTGTCACGGGCGCGCGGGTGCAGTCGCCCGAGGGCGCGTGCGAGATTCGAGCGCGGGCGGGCGTCGTGCTCGCCTGTGGCGGCTTTCCGGCCAACCCCGAACTGCGCGCGCGCTACTACGCCCACGTGTCGGCCGGCAAGAACCACCGCACGGCCGCACCGGCCGGCAACACCGGCGACGCCCTGCAACTGGCCGGACAGGTTGGCGTGGCGCTGAGGGAGGGGCAACATCACCCGGCGGCCTGGACGCCGATGTCGCTGGTGCCCCAGCCCGATGGCAGCGATGTGCCCTTCCCCCACTACAACGACCGCGGCAAGGCCGGCTACATCGCGGTGGACCGGCGCGGGCGGCGCTTCATCAGCGAGGCGCTGTCGTACCACGACTTCGTGCCGGCCATGATCCACGCCTGCCGCGACGACGCCGAGGTGTGCAGCTGGATCGTCTGCGACAGCCGCGCCATCCGGCAGTACGGGCTCGGACGGGTACCGCCTTGGCCCTTGCCCATCGGATCCTTCGTTGGCAGCGGCTACCTCAAGCGCGGGCAGACGCTGGATGAACTCGCGCAGGCCTGTGGCATCGATGCCGCCGGCCTGCATCAGACGGTGGCGCGGCTCAACGCCGGTGCGGGACGCGGCGTGGACGAGGAGTTCAACAAGGGCGCCGACATCTACGAACGCTTCAACGGCAGCCGCGGCCATGGCCCCAACCCGTGCGTGGCCCCCATCGAGCAGGGGCCCTTCTACGCTGTCAAGGTGGTGCCGGGCGACATCGGAAGCTTCGTGGGTCTGCGCACCGACGAGCACGCCCGAGCCATTGACGTGCACGGCTGGCCCATCGAAGGCCTGTACGTGGCCGGCAACGACGCGGCCAGCTTCATGGGCGGCACCTATCCGGGTGCCGGCATCACCCTGGGCCCGGCGATGATCTTCGGCCACATCGCGGCCCGGCACGCAGCGCAGTGCCTGCCTACCGGCTGAGTATGGCCTGAGCACCGAGAAGATCACCCGCATGCTGATCGTCCATGGCGCTGCCCACCACCTGCACGACCCCGGCGCGGCCATGGCGCGCGCGGGCCAGCTGCCGAATTTCGACGTGCCGGAGCGTGTGGGTGTGGTGCTCGAGGTCTTGCGGGCGCAAGGGGCGCAAGGAGAGCGAGGGGCGGCGCACATCCTGCTGCCGGCCGACGATGCCGGCCTGGCGCCGATCGCCCGCGTGCACCGGGCCGACTACCTGAACTTCCTGCAGACGGCCTGGGAACGCTGGCCGCGCGAGCGTGGTGCGGAGCTGGCACTGCCGCAGTTCTGGCCGGGGCCGGGCAGCCCGGCCGGCGGCATGCCGGCGCGCCGCCCGGACTCCGTCGTGGCCCAGCTCGGCTGGTTTGCCGGCGATGCCATCGCGCCCGTGATGGCCGGCACATGGGCCGCAGCCTATGGGTCCGCTCAGGTGGCGCTGTCGGCCCAGCGCGCACTGGCCGAGGGTGCGCGTTCGGCGCTCGCCCTGTGCCGCCCGCCCGGCCACCACGCCGGCGCGGCACGCTTGGCCGGGTATTGCTACCTGAACAACGCGGCCATTGCCGCGCAGGCCTTCATCGATGGCGGCCTGCGCCGCGTGGCGGTGCTGGATGTGGACTACCACCACGGCAACGGCACCCAGGAGATCTTCTACGAACGTGCCGATGTGCTCGTGTGTTCCGTGCATGCCGACCCCGCCGAGGACTACCCGTACTTCGTGGGGCATGCCGACGAGACCGGTGCGGGCCCCGGGGAAGGCTTCAACCTGAATTGCCCGCTTCCCGCCGGCAGCCACTGGGCGGCCTGGCGCGAGGCGATGGAGACTTGCTGCCAGCGCATCGCGTCGTTCGGCCCGCAGGCCCTGGTGGTGTCGCTGGGCGTGGACACGCACCGGGATGATCCTTCCGGCAGCTTCAAGCTCGACAGCGGCGACTACATCGCGGTGGGCCGGCGCCTGGCCGAAATGGGGTTGCCCACGTTGTTCGTGCTGGAAGGGGGCTACGCGCTCGAGGTGCTGGGTGCGAATGTCGCCAACGTGGTGGCGGGCTTCGAGGGGCAGGCAGGATGATCGCGGAGATCGAGGACAGCGTGGCCGAGTTCGTGGCGATCCGCCGCGACCTGCATGCCCATCCGGAATTGAGCTTTGCCGAAGACCGCACGGCCGCTCGCGTGGCCGCGCTGCTCGCGGGCTGGGGCATTCCCGTCGTGCGTGGCGTTGGCCGCACCGGCGTCGTGGGGGTGCTGAAACGGGGCCAGGGCAAGCGCGCCATCGGGCTGCGCGCCGACATGGATGCGCTGCCGCTGCAGGAGCACAACCGCTTCACCCATGCCAGCCGCCACGCCGGCCGCATGCACGCCTGCGGCCACGACGGGCACACGGCGATGCTGCTGGCCGCGGCGCGGCACCTGGCCCTGCATGCCGAGTTCGACGGGACTGTCGTGCTGATCTTCCAGCCGGCCGAGGAGGGCGGCACCGGCGCCTTGGCGATGATGGAAGACGGCCTGTTCGAGCGCTATCCGGTCGACGCCGTCTTCGCGGCGCACAACTGGCCGGGCCTGCCGGTGGGCAGCTTCGCGGTCAGCCCCGGGCCGATGATGGCGTCATGCAACGAGTTCACCATCGTCGTGCACGGCAAGGGCGCGCACGCGGCGATGCCCGATCAAGGCATCGACGCCATCCAGGTCGCCTTCCAGATCGGCACGGCGCTTCAGACCATCGTGTCGCGCAATGTCAAGCCGACCGAGTCGGTGGTGCTGTCGATCACCCAGGTGCACGCCGGAGACGCGCTGAACGTGCTGCCCGACAGCTGCCAGCTGCGCGGCACGGTGCGCTGCTTCTCCGTGCAGGCGCGTGACTTCGTCGAGGCGCGCATGCGACAGCTGGTGCAGCACATCGGCGCGGCCTACGGTGCGCGCTGCGAGATGGACTTCAAGTGCAACTGCCCACCCACCACCAACCACCCGGTGGAAACAGCCTTCCTGCAAGGTGTGCTGCGCGAACTGGTCGGCCCGGCGAACGTGCTTCCGTTCGAGCCGACAATGAGTGCCGAGGACTTCAGCTTCATGCTGCAGGCCAAGGCCGGCTGCTACTTCATGATCGGCAATGGTGATGGCGGCCACCGCCATGCAGGGCACGGCCTGGGGCCCTGCACGCTGCACAACCCGAGCTTCGACTTCAACGATGCCCTGATCCCGATCGGCGCGGCGGTCTGGGTGAGGCTGGCCCAGGCCTGGCTCGCTAAGGAGAGAATATGAAGTCGATGCAGCCCTTTGACCCGACCGCCCGCATGAGCGACTCCCAGCCCGAGCCCCACAACATGCCCGCCCGGCCCGGGGCGGTGGTGCGGGCCCTGCGCGAGCAGCGGGGCTGGACACTGGCCGATGTCAGCGAGCGCACGGGGTTGTCGGTTTCAACCTTGTCGAAGATCGAGAACGACAAGATGTCGCTCACCTACGACAAGCTCTCGCGCATCAGCAAGGGGCTGTCCATCGACATCGGGCAGCTCTTCGCGTCGGGCTCGGCCCCCAACGGCGCAGCGCCCGCGCCCATGCGCGGCTTCTCGGGGCGGCGCAGTGTGTCCCGCAGCGGCGAAGGCAGTGTCATCGACACGCCCAACTACGGGCACGTGTATCCGGCCACGGAGCTCCTCAACAAGCAGATGGTGCCGATCTTCGGCCAGCCCAAGGCGCGCACGCTGGAGGAGTTCGGCGAGCTCCTGCGCCACAGTGGCGAGGAGTTCTCCGTGGTGCTGGAAGGCGCGGTGCTGTTCCACACGGAGCTCTATGCCCCAGTGCTGCTGCAGGCCGGCGACTCGGTGTACTTCGACAGCAGCATGGGGCACGCCTACCTGCGCGTGGGCGATGGGCCCTGCCGGGTGCTGACGGTTTGCTCCGACGGGCCTTCTTTGGCGGCGGCCGGCTACCTGCCCCAGGTGGCTGAGCCGCAGGTCGTGCGCGCGATTGCGTCGTCCGATGCGACCGCAGGCGGCTCGGCGAAGCCGGCAACCCGAGCCAGGAAGCGCCGGCCCTGAATCTGCTGCGCGGCGCGCCCGGCCCCTGGCGGCCGGTGCTAGAGGCTCACGCTGCCGCGCATCATCTCCACGCACTGGCCGGCCAGCCACACCCGCACCCCGTCTTCGCCACGCCGGGCGCCGGCATGCAGCACGCTCGGGCGGCCGATCTCCATGCCCATGTGCATCACGATCTGGTTGCTTGGCGCACCGTCGCGCTCCAGCAGCAGGCCCGCCAGCGCGGCCGTGGCGCTGCCGCATGCGGGATCTTCGGTCACGCCATAAAGCGGGCCGAAGACGCGCGAGCGAAGTTGGTCGCCGTCGCGGGCGTACAGGCACAGCATGAAGCGGCCGGTGGGCCCCAGCCAGCGGTCTGCCACGGCCCGGAAGGCCGAGGCATCGGGTGCGGCACGCGCCAGCACCTCGCTTGCGACCTCGGCGCATACACAGTCCAGTCCCACGGAGGCCACGTCGGTGCGTCCGATGTCGTCCGCGTCCAGCCGGGTGCACGGCGCCAGGTCGGCAGCGCCCGGAGCGGCACCCAGGCGCAGGGCCTGAGGTGTCATGAGGCGGCAGATGTGCAGTTCGTCGCCCGTGCGCTCGACGCCGATCTCCACCAGGCCGCTGCCCCCCTCGAAGGTGAGACGACCCTGCGTATCGCGCCCCTGCGCCGCCAGTACCCAGGCGGTGCCGATGTTGGGGTGGCCGGCAAAGCCAATCTCGGCCGATGGCGTGAAGATGCGGACCTTGGCGGTATGGCGAGGGTCCTCGGGCGGCAGGACGAAGGTCGTCTCGCTGAGGTTGAACTCGCCGGCCAGGGCCTGCATCGTCGCCGTGTCCAGCCCCCGGGCGTCGGCGAAGACGGCCAGCGGGTTGCCGCCGAAGCGGCGGTCGGTGAAGACGTCCAGGGTGACGAAGTCGTA
>JBIIED010000167.1:0-7618 GCA_044237995.1 Rubrivivax sp.
AGGTGCCGCTGCACTTCTCCGGCGAGGAGAACTCGCCGGCCGTCAAGACCGACAAGTGCCTCGTGAACCACGTGGCCACCGAGCTCGAGATCGAGTGCCTGGCCTCGCAGCTGCCCGAGTTCGTCACCATCGACCTGTCGAGCCTCGTCAAGGGCCAGTCGCTGCACGCCAGCGACCTCAAGCTGCCCGAGGGCATCAAGGCCGCACGCCACGGCAAGCTTGACCCCGTGATCGTCACCGCCACGGTGGCCAAGGAAGAGGAAGAGGCTGCTGCTCCCACCGCCGTCGTGGCCGCTGCGGCCAAGACACCGGGCAAGAAGAAGAAGGACGAGAAGCAGAACAAGAAGTAAGCCTTCGTGATCCGGCTGCTCGTCGGCCTGGGCAACCCCGGGCCCGAGTACGAAGGCACCCGCCACAACGCCGGGTTCTGGTGGGTGGACGCGGCTGCTGCGCGCCTGGGCGCGCGGCTCGCCGCCGATCGCGCCTACCACGGGCTCGTGGCGCGCGTGAACCGGCCCGAGGGGCCGCTGTGGCTGCTCGAGCCGCAGACCTACATGAACCTCTCGGGCAAGTCGGTGGCGGCGCTGGCGCGCTTCTTCAAGATCGAGCCGGCCGAGGTCCTCGTCGTGCACGACGAGCTCGACCTGCCCCCGGGTCAGCTCAAGCTCAAGTTCGGCGGGGGCCACGCGGGCCACAACGGCCTGCGCGACATCCACGCGCAGCTCGGCAGCCCCGACTACTGGCGGCTGCGCCTGGGTATCGGTCACCCGGGCGTGAAGGCCGAGGTGGCCGACCACGTGTTGCGCAAGCCGCCGGCTTCCGAGCGCGAGGCCATCACGGAGGCCATCGAGCGCTCGCTCAAGGAGCTCGATGCGCTGCTGTCCGCCGACATGGCGCGCGCCACCCGGGCGCTGCATGCGCCGCCGCCGCGGCCGCCGCAGCCCCGCGCGCCCCGTGAGGCGGCCGCGCCTGCTCAGCCGCCAGGCCTCAAGCCTCCAGGGCCTTCTTCCCCGTAAGCCCTTCGTACTTGCGCAGCAGCTGCTCGCGGGTCTCGATGTGCTGCGGGTTCACGGGGATGCAGCTCACTGGGCACACCTGCACGCACTGCGGCTCGTCGAAGTGACCGACGCACTCGGTGCAGCGATTGGGGTCGATCTCGTAGATCTCCGCGCCCATCGAGATCGCCTGGTTCGGGCACTCCGGCTCGCAGACGTCGCAGTTGATGCACTCGTCGGTGATCCACAGGGCCATCGCGGACTCCGGGCTTCTCAGTCCTGGGAGGTCGTGACGCGGCTGCGCAGCCGCTCCAGCACCGAGGGGGCCACGAACTTCGAGACGTCGCCCCCGAGCGTGGCAATCTCGCGCACGAAGGTGCCGCTGACGAACTGGAACTGGTCGCTCGGGGTCATGAACACGGTCTCGACGTCGGGCATCAGCTGGCGGTTCATCCCCGCCATCTGGAACTCGTACTCGAAGTCGCTCACCGCACGAAGGCCGCGCACCACGACCTTGGCTCCCAGGCCGACGACGAAGTCGCGCAGCAGCCCGCGAAAGGCCATCACCTCGACGTTCGGGTAGGGCGCGGCGATCTCGCGCGCCATCTCCAGGCGCTCGGCAATCGTGAACATCGTGCGCTTGTGGTGACCCGCGGCCACCGCCAGCACGAGCCGGTCGTACAGCCTGGCGGCGCGCCGCATGAGGTCGGCGTGGCCCAGCGTCATCGGGTCGAAGGTGCCGGGGTAGACGGCGGTCAGCGGGGAGTTCGCGGTCATCGTGTGTCCTCCTGCGGGCCATCTCCCCCGCGGCGCGAGCGGCAGTGTAGCCGCCCGGCCGGGCCCGAACCTATTCCTCGTTGCGGCGCAGCAAAACGTGGTGAACCTGCCCGGCACGCGCCTGGCGCCAAAGGGCCAGCCCGGGCGGCGATCCGGCCAGCGGCTGCGGCGACTCGGCGTGCACGAATCCGCCCGGGCGCAGCGCCAGAGCAGCCGCCTCCAGCGCCGGGCCGAGCTGATCGCCGCCAAAGGGCGGATCCAGCAAGACGAGATCCAGGCTCGCTGGGGGCTGCGCGCGCAGCACGGCCAGGCCGTCGGCGCACATCACCTGAACCGCCTGCGCGTGCAACCGCTCGCGCGATGCGCGCAGCGATGCCGCCAGCCCGGGATCGCGCTCCACGATCAGTACGCCCGCCGCACCGCGCGAGGCCGCCTCGAAGCCGAGCGCGCCGCTGCCGCCAAAGGCGTCCAGGCACTGCCAGCCGCTCAACTCCTGCCCGAGCCAGTTGAAGAGGGTTTCGCGCACGCGCGCGGGCGTGGGCCGCAGGCCCGGCCGGTCGGCCACCGGCAGCAGGCTGCGCCGCCACTGCCCGCCGATGATGCGTACCTCGTGTGGGGCGCGGGAGGTCTCGCCGGACGGGCGACCCGCTGCGCCGCGTGCGGTACTGCGTGATGCGCCGCGTGCGCGTGCGCCCGTCACAGGCGCACGCACAGGCCGTCGCGCGCCAGTTGCTGCTTGGCCTGCGCGACCGTGAATTCGCCGTAGTGAAAGATGCTGGCTGCCAGCACGGCGTCTGCGCCGCCCAGTCGGATGCCCTCGCTCAGGTGCTCGAGCGTGCCCACGCCGCCCGAGGCGATCACCGGCACCGGCACGGCATCGCTCACGGCGCGCGTGAGCGCCAGATCGAACCCCGAGCGGGTGCCGTCGCGGTCCATGCTCGTGAGCAGGATCTCCCCGGCCCCGAGCTCGGCCATGCGGCGTGCCCACTGCACGGCGTCGAGCCCCGTGGCGCGCCGCCCGCCGTGGGTGTAGACCTCCCAGCCGGGGGCGCTGTCGGCCGCGCCCGCGGCCGGCTGGCGGCGCTTGGCGTCGATGGCCACGACGATGCACTGCGAGCCGTAGCGCTCGGCCGCGTCGGCGATCACCTGCGGCTGGGCCACGGCCGCCGAGTTGAAGCTGACCTTGTCGGCGCCGGCGTTGAGCAGACGCCGCACGTCCTCGACGGTGCGCACGCCGCCGCCCACCGTGAGCGGGATGAAGACCTGCGAAGCGACCGCCTCGATGATCGGCAGGATCAGGTCGCGCGCGTCGCTGGTGGCGGTGATGTCCAGGAACGTGAGCTCGTCGGCGCCCTGCTCGTTGTAGCGCGCGGCGATCTCCACCGGATCGCCCGCGTCACGCAGTTCGACGAAGTTCACGCCCTTGACGACGCGTCCGCCCGTGACGTCCAGGCAGGGAATGATGCGTTTGGCCAGCACGGGCAGGAACCTCAGGGCGCCAGTTCGTCGGCGCGCGCCTGCGCCGCGGCGAAGTCGAGTTCGCCGGTGTAGATGGCCCGGCCGCAGATCACGCCGCTGACACCCTCGCCCTGCACCGCGCACAGCCCCTCGATGTCGGCCAGGCCCGCCAGCCCGCCCGAGGCGATCACCGGGATCGTGAGCGACTGCGCCAGGCGAACGGTGGCCTCGATGTTCAGGCCGGTGAGCATGCCGTCGCGGCCGATGTCGGTGTAGATCACGCCCTCCACGCCGTAGTCCTGGAACTTGCGGGCCAGCTCCGTCACGTGGTGCCCCGTGAGCTTGCTCCAGCCGTCGGTGGCCACCTTGCCGTCCCTGGCATCCAGGCCGACCATCACGTGGCCGCCGAAGGCGCTGCAGGCATCCTTGAGGAATCCGGGGTTCTTCACCGCAGCGGTGCCGATGATGATGGTGCTGATGCCGTCGTCCAGGTAGCGCTCGATGGTGTCGAGATCGCGGATGCCGCCGCCGAGCTGCACTGGGATCGCGCCGCCAACCTCTCGCAGGATGGCTCGCACCGCAGCCTCGTTGACGGGCTTGCCGGCAAACGCGCCGTTGAGGTCCACGAGGTGCAGGCGGCGGGCACCGGCGTCGAGCCAGCGCCTGGCCATCGCAGCGGGGTCGTCGCCAAACGTGGTGGACGCGTTCATGTCGCCTTGTTGCAGGCGCACGCACTTGCCGTCCTTCAGGTCAATGGCCGGAATCAGCAGCATGGCTCGTTCAGAGCGGAGTGGAGGAATCGGGACCGGGGGACCCTGTGCCACGCCTGGCGACGCCCGGGGCGTGCGCGTGGCTCATGGGGTCCAGCGCAAGAAGTTGCGATACAGGGCCAGGCCGTGCTCGGCACTCTTCTCGGGGTGAAACTGTGTGGCGAAAATGTTATCGCGCGCCACGGCACAGGTAAAGCGCCCGCCGTAATCCGCCTCGGCGGCAGTGTGGCGCCCGTCAGACGGCAGCGCGTGGTAGCTGTGCACGAAGTAGTACCACGCGCCGTCGGGGATGTTCTCCCACAGCGGATGGGGACGGGCCGCCGACTCGGGGCGAAAGACCCGGTTCCAGCCCATCTGCGGCACCTTGTAGCGGCTGCCATCGCTTTGCACCCGGCCCTCCAGGCGAAAGCGCACGACCCGCCCCGGAATCAGCCCCAGGCCCGGCGTGTCCTGCTCCTCGCTGTGATCCAGCAGCATCTGCATGCCGATGCACACGCCAAAGAGCGGCTTGTTCGCCGCCGCGTGCAGCACGGCCTCGCGCAGCCCGCACGCATCGAGCGCGCGCATGCAGTCGCGCATCGCGCCCTGCCCCGGCAGCACCACGCGCTCGGCCTGCCGCACTTCCTCCGGATGAGCGGTGACGATGACGCGCCAGTCCTCCTCACGGCAGGCGTGGGCCACCGCCTGCGACACCGAGCGCAGGTTGCCCATTCCGTAGTCGACGACGGCGACGGTGCGAGCCATGGCGGGGCGGCGTCAGCTGGCTGCGGGCGCAGCTACAGCGCGCCCTTGGTGGAGGGGATGACGCCCGCGGCGCGAGGATCGAGCGCCAGCGCCATGCGCAAGGCCCGCGCAAAGGCCTTGAACACCGTTTCGCACTGATGGTGCGCGTTGTCGCCGCGCAGGTTGTCGATGTGCAGGGTCACGAGGGCGTGGTTGGCAAAGCCCTGGAAGAACTCGTAGGCGAGCTGCGTGTCGAAGCCGCCCACCATCCCACTCTTGAATGGCACATCCATGTGCAGCCCAGGGCGGCCGGAGAAGTCGATCACCACGCGCGACAGGGCCTCGTCCAGCGGCACGTAGGCGTGGCCATAGCGCGTCAGGCCGCGCTTGTCGCCCACGGCCTGCGCCACCGCCATGCCCAGCGTGATGCCCACGTCCTCCACCGTGTGGTGGCCATCGATGTGCAGGTCGCCCTGGGCCTCGATCTCCAGGTCGATCAGGCCGTGGCGGGCGATCTGGTCGAGCATGTGGTCGAAAAAGCCGATGCCCGTGGAGAGCGTGGCCTGGCCAGTGCCGTCCAGGTCGAGCCGCACGCGGATGCGCGTCTCCTTCGTGTCGCGCCTGACGTCGGCGATGCGGTTCATCTACAGGCTCTCCTTGAGCGCCGCAAGCATGCGGCCGTTTTCCTCGGGCGTGCCCACCGTCAGCCGCAGGCAACCGGCCAGCAGCGGGTGCAGCCCGGCGATGTGCTTGACGAGGATGCCGCGGGCCTTGAGTCCCTCGAAGGCGCGCGCCGAATCGGGCACGCGCACGAGGACCATGTTGGCCTCGCTCGGGAAGGCGGTGACGCCGGGCATCTGGCGCAGCGCCTGCTGCAGCCGCTCGCGCTGCCCGCGCAGCACGGCGGCCTGGCGTGCGTACTCGTCGGCGTGCTCGAGTGCGAAGAGGGCAGCCTCGGCGTTGAGCGAGCCCACGTTGTAGGGCGGGCGCACCTTGTCGATCTCGCGGATGAGCGCCTGCGCCCCGCACAGGTAGCCCAGGCGCACGCCGGCCAGGCCGAACTTGGACAGCGTGCGCAGCACGAGCACGTGCGGATGGTCCGCCATCCTGTGCATCCAGGTGCGCGAGGAGAAGGGCTGGTAGGCCTCGTCCATCACCACCAGCCCGTGCTGCGCGCCCACCGCCGCCACGACCCGGTCGATGGCCGCGTCGTCGAAGAGGTTGGCAGTGGGGTTGTTCGGGTAGGCGAGATACGTGATGACCGGGCGGTGGCGCTCGACGGCCGCCACCATCGCCTCGGCATCGAGCGCGAAGTCGGGCTGCAGCGGCACGCCGACGAAGGCCAGGCCACGCAGCTTGGCGCTCATTTCGTACATCACGAAGCCCGGCAGCGGCGCGAGCACCGTGGCGCCGGGCTTCATGCAGGCCACCGACAGCAGGTCGATGAGCTCGTCCGAGCCGTTGCCCAGGGTCAGCGCGCAGCCCTCAGGCAGCTCGGCATGGCGCGCCAGGGCCTGCGCCAGCGCCGCCGGACCGGCGCCGGGATAGCGGTTGATGGCCACCCGGGCGAGCCGCTCGCCGAGTTCGCGCTGCAACTCCGGCGGCAGCGTGAAGGGGTTTTCCATCGCATCGAGCTTGACCAAGCCGGCGCTGGGCTGGATCGCGTAGGCGTGCATCGACTGCACGTCCTGGCGCAGGGTGCGGGCGATGCAGGCCTGCAGCCGTGCAGTGGCGTCGAGCGGTGCCGTCGGCGCGCCCTCACCGGCAGCCGGCTGCCCGGGTGCGGCCTCCAGCCGCATCTCGGCAGCCCGGGCATGTGCGGACAACCCTTCGCCATAGGCCAGTTCGGCTGCCACCGGGCCGAGCGTCGCGGCACCGGCTGCGCTCACCTCGATGAGGCTCGAGCGCTTCTGGAAGTCGTAGATGCCCAGGGGCGAGGAAAAGCGCGCCGTGCCTGAAGTCGGCAGAACGTGGTTCGAGCCCGCGCAGTAGTCGCCCAGGCTCTCGCTCGTGTAGGCCCCGAGGAAGATGGCGCCGGCGTGCCGCAGCAGCGGCTCCCAGCGCTGCGGGTCGCGCGAGCTGATCTCCAGGTGCTCGGGCGCGATGCGGTTGCTCAGGGCGCAGGCCTCCTCCATCGAGCGGGTGCGGATGAGCGCACCGCGGCCCTCGAGCGAGGCACGGATGACGTCACGGCGCGGCATGCCGGGCAGCAGCCGCTCGATCGCACGGGCCACCTCCTCGAGATAGACGGGATCCGGACACAGCAGGATGCTCTGGGCGAGTTCGTCGTGCTCGGCCTGGCTGAAGAGGTCCATCGCCACCCAATCGGCAGGCGTCGTGCCATCGGCCAGTACGAGGATCTCGCTCGGCCCGGCGATCATGTCGATGCCCACCTGCCCGAACACGCGGCGCTTGGCGCTGGCCACGTAGGCGTTGCCCGGGCCGGTGATCTTGTCCACGCGCGGGATGGTCGCAGTGCCGCAGGCCAGCGCCGCCACCGCCTGCGCGCCGCCAATGGTGAAGGCCCGGTTCACGCCGGCCAGGTGGGCGGCGGCCAGCACGAGATCGTTGCGCTCGCCCACCGCCGCGGCAGCAGCCTGGCCGCTGCCGCCCGTGGCCACACTGCCACGCACCGGGGTGGGCACCACCATCACGATCTCGCCCACGCCCGCCACCTGGGCCGGAATGGCGTTCATCAGCACGCTGGAGGGGTAGGCGGCCTTGCCGCCGGGCACGTACAGGCCCACGCGGTCCAGCGGCGTCACCTTCTGCCCCAGCAGCGTGCCGTCGGCCTCGCGGTACTGCCAGCTGCGGCCGCAGGCCTCGAGCTGGCGCACGTGGTACTCACGCACGCGCGCCGCGGCGGCGCGCAGTGCGTCGGCCTGGGCCGGGGTG
>JBIIED010000168.1:0-7599 GCA_044237995.1 Rubrivivax sp.
CGCGCGGACACGCCTGTGCCGATCGCGCCTTCACGTTCGAGGATGACGACCTCGCGCCCGGCCTGCGCGAGTGCGCGCGCCACAGCCAGGCCCACCACGCCTGCGCCGACCACGACCGTGTCCACCCAGTCCATGGCGCAGATTGTCGGACACGCGTGCTATCTTCCCGCCGACCTCGATCACAGTTCCTGCCCATGTCCTACGACCTTGATCTCTCCGGCCGCGTGGCCTTCGTGACCGGTGCTTCCAGCGGTTTGGGTGCCCAGTTCGCGCGCACGCTCGCCCGTGCCGGAGCCGGCGTGGTGCTCGCGGCGCGCCGGCTCGATCGGCTCAAGACGCTGCGCGCCGAGATCGAGGCCGCGGGCGGCGACGCGCACGTGGTGGAGCTCGACGTGACCGATACCGACAGCATCAAGTCCGCGGTGGCCCACGCCGAGACCGAGATGGGCACGATCGACATCCTGGTCAACAACTCGGGCGTGAGCACGACGCAAAAGCTCGTCGACGTCACGCCGGATGACTACGACTACGTGATGCAGACCAACACCCGCGGCGCCTTCTTCGTCGCGCAGGAGGTGGGCAAGCGCATGATCGCGCGCAGCCGCGGGGCGGCGCCGGGCACCTTCACGGGCGGGCGCATCGTCAACGTCGCCTCGATGGCCGGCCTGCGCGTGCTTGGGCAGATCGGCGTCTATTGCATGAGCAAGTCCGCGGTCATCCACATGACCCGCTCCATGGCCCTGGAGTGGGGGCGCTTCGGCATCAACGTCAACGCCATCTGCCCGGGCTACATCGACACCGAGATCAACCACCACCACTGGCAGACCGAGGCCGGCCAGAAACTCGTGCAGATGCTGCCGCGCAAGCGCGTGGGCACGCCCGAGGACCTGGACGCGGTGCTCGTGATGCTGTGCGCCAAGGAGAGCCGCTTCATCAACGGTGCGGTGATCGCGGCCGACGACGGATTCGGCGTCTGACGCCAGGCCACGGGGTTCGCCATGCGGTTCGTGCTGCCGGAGGCCAAGAAGCTCGTCCACGAGATGGTCGTCCCGATCCGCTGGGGTGACATGGACGCGATGGGCCATGTCAACAACACCATCTACCTGCGCTACTTCGAGATCGTGCGCCTGGACTGGGTCTACGGGCTCGGCAGGCGCGTGGACGCCGGTGCAGGCGAGGGGCCGGTGGTGGTCAACGCCTTCGTGAACTTCCTGCGCCAGCTCGAGTTCCCCGGCGACATCCGCTTGCGCCACTACGTGGCCAACCCCGGGCGCACCAGCGTCGAGACCTACGTGGAGATCGAGCGCACCGATGAGCCGGGCGTGCTCTACGCCGAGGGCGGTGCGAAGATGGTCTGGACGGACTACGCGCAGCGCCGTGCCGCGCCGCTGCCGGAGTGGTTCCGGGCGATCGTGTCCTGAAGGGCTGCGGCCGGGCCTACAGCAGCGCGTAGGTCGTCGTCGCGTGCGCCGCGAGCGCGCCCTCGGGCGTCAGCAGCGCGATCTCACCGAAGGCCAGCGTCTTGCCCCGGCGCAGCAGCTTCGCCTGCACCTGCACCGAGGCGGCCGAGCCGGGCACGGGCTTGAGGAAGCTCGTCTGCAGCTGCACCGTCGTCATCGGCCGGAATTCGCCCAGGCTGCACGCCACCACGAGAATCATGGCCGTATCGGCCACCGCCATCAGGGCCTGCCCGCAGACCACGCCGCCGCCATGGACGAGTGCGGGCTGCACCGGCATCTCGAGCCACACGGCCTGCGCATCGGCCCGCAGCGTGCGCAGGCCCAGCTCCCGCACCCAGGGCGCGGTGATCTCCTGCAGCAGCCGGTCGCACAGTGGCACCAGGTCGACGGCGGGATCGGGCATGGTCGGGTTCTCCGGGTGGGGCGTAGGGCTCCCGTCAAGGCAGAGGCGTTAAGCTGACGGCTTCGCTCGTCGGAGGTTACACCCATGAACAAGATCTACCCCAGCGCCGCAGCCGCGCTCGAGGGCATCGTGCGTGACGGCCAGCTGCTGGCCGTGGGCGGTTTCGGCCTGTGCGGCATTCCGGAGCTGCTCATCGACGCCCTGCGCGACAGCGGCGCGCGCGACCTCACCGTCGTCTCCAACAACGCCGGCGTGGATGGCTTCGGCCTGGGCAAGCTGCTCGTCACGCACCAGATCAGCAAGATGATCTCGAGCTACGTGGGCGAGAACAAGGAGTTCGAGCGCCAGTACCTCGCCGGCGAGCTCGAGCTGGAGTTCACCCCGCAGGGCACGCTGGCCGAGCGGCTGCGCGCCGGCGGCGCCGGCATTCCGGCCTTCTTCACGCGCACGGGCGTGGGCACGCTCGTGGCCGAGGGCAAGGAGACGCGCGAATTCGACGGCAAGGTCTACGTGATGGAGCGTGGCATCGTGCCCGACATCTCGCTGGTCAAGGCCTGGAAGGCCGACACCTCGGGCAACCTCGTGTTCCGACGCACCGCGCGCAACTTCAACCCCGCTGCCGCGATGGCCGGGCGCATCACGGTGGTGGAGGTCGAGCAGATCGTCGACAAGGGCGCGATCGACCCCGACGCCGTGCACCTGCCGGGCATCTACGTGCACCGCATGGTGCTCAACCCGAACCCCGAGCGGCGCATCGAGAAGCGCACCGTGCGCGAGAAGGCTGCGGCGGCCTGAGGCCGCGCTGCCCGCCCCTGCGCCCCGCTGCGTTCCGACACGCCTCACACCCCCTCAAGGAGTCCCACACACCATGGCCTGGACCCACGACGAGATGGCCGCGCGCGCCGCGCGCGAGCTGCAGGACGGCTTCTACGTGAACCTGGGCATCGGCTTGCCCACGCTGGTGGCCAACTTCGTGCCACCGGACGTCGAGGTCTGGCTGCAAAGCGAGAACGGCATGCTCGGCATCGGCCCGTTCCCCACCGAAGACGAGATCGATGCCGACGTGATCAACGCCGGCAAGCAGACCGTGACCACCATCCCCGGCTCGAGCATCTTCGGCAGCCACGACAGCTTCGCGATGATCCGTGGCGGCAAGATCAACCTGTCCATCCTCGGCGCCATGCAGGTGAGCGAGAAGGGCGACCTCGCCAACTGGATGATCCCCGGCAAGATGGTCAAGGGCATGGGCGGCGCGATGGACCTCGTGGCCGGCGTGAAGAGCGTGGTGATCCTCATGGAGCACGTCGCGAAGAAGAAGGACGGCACGATCGACCTGAAGATCCTGCCCGAGTGCACCCTGCCGCTCACAGGCGTGGGCGTGGTCGACCGCATCATCACCGACCTCGCCGTGATGGACGTGACGCCGCACGGGCTGAAGGTGGTGGAGATCGCTCCGGGCGTGACGCGCGAGGAGCTGCAATCCAAGACGGGCGTGACGCTGCGGTGAGCGTGCGCGTGCACAGTGCGGCTGCGGGCCCGGCCCGCCGTGCCGGCCTGGCCGGCGGTGCCAGCATGGTGGGCCTGATCCTGATCGGCCTGTGTGTCCTGGCCGGCTTGTCCGGATGCGCGGCGCCGCCGCCACCGGACGCGTCGGCTGGCGCGAAGGCAGCACCACCATCCGCCGCGCCGACCGCTCCGCGTGCACCCGGCGCGGGCGTTTCGATGCCCGAGGGTGCCTCGGGCTGGACCCCCAAGCCCGGCTGGCACGCCACGCGGCAGATGGTGGCCAGTGCCCATCCGCTGGCCACCGAGGCCGGGCTGCGCATCCTGCGCGCCGGCGGCACGGCAGTGGATGCCGCGGTGGCCGTGCAGATGGTGCTGACACTGGTTGAGCCGCAAAGCAGTGGCATCGGTGGCGGGGCCTTCCTGATGCACTGGGATGGCAGGCGCGTGACGGCTCTGGACGGGCGCGAGACGGCTCCGGCCGCCGCCGACGAGAAGCTGCTGCTCGCGCCTGATGGCCGGCCGCTCAGCGTCACCGAGGCCGCTGTGGGGGGGCGCGCGGTGGGCGTGCCAGGCACGGTGCGGCTGATGGAGGCGGCGCATCGCGCGCACGGGCGCCTGCCCTGGGCGCAGCTCTTGCAGCCTGCCATCGAACTGGCTGAGCGCGGCTTCGCGGTGAGCCCGCGGCTGCACACCCAGCTCAATGCCGATGCCAGCCTCAAGACGCAGCCTGCCGCCCGCGCCTACTGGTTTCGTGGGGAAGATGGGCAAGCCTGGCCCGTGGGCCACCTGCTGCGCAATCCTGCCCTGGCGCAGATCCTCAGGCAGATGGCCGAGCGCGGCAGCGCAGCCTTCTACGGCGGCCCGGTGGCGGCCGACCTCGTGCGCCGCGTGCGCGGGCACCCGACCAACCCCGGCGTGATGACCGAGGCCGACCTGCAGGGCTACCAGGTGAAGGTGCGCGAGGCCCTGTGCACCGACTGGCGGCGCTACCGGGTGTGCGGCTTCCCGCCGCCTTCCTCCGGGCATCTGGCCGTGATGCAGATCCTGGGCATCGGCGAGCACCTGGGCTGGGGCCCCGACGCGCCCGCGCGCGACACCGCTCCCGGCGCAGACTTCCTGCACCGCTACACCGAGGCCGCGCGCCTGGCCTTCGCCGACCGCGCGCAATACGTGGCCGACCCCGACTTCGTGCCCGCCCCGGGCGGGAACTGGCAGTCGCTGCTCGACCCGGCCTACCTCAGGCAGCGTGCCGCTCTCGTGGGGCCCGCCAGCCTGCGCGTGGCACCACCCGGCATGCCCCCGGGGGTGCAGCGCCTGGCCTTTGCGCCGCAGCCCGAGCAACCGGAGTACGGCACGAGCCATGTCAGCATCGTCGACGCGCGCGGCCACGCAGTGTCGATGACGACAACCATCGAGGCGGTCTGGGGCGCGCGGCAACTCGCCGACGGGGGCACGGGCCTGCCGGGCGGCTACATGCTCAACAACGAGCTCACCGACTTCTCCGCCGCGCCGGCCGATGCCCAGGGACGACCGGTGGCCAACCGCGTCCAGCCCGGCAAGCGGCCGCGCTCGAGCATGAGCCCGACCCTCGTCTTCGACCGCGAGAGCGGGCGCCTGGAGATGAGCCTGGGTTCCCCGGGCGGCGCGATGATCATCCACTTCACGGCCAAGACGTTGCTGGGTACGCTGGCCTTCGGGCTGGACGCGCAGCAGGCCATCGATCTTCCCAACTTCGGAAGCCTCAATGGCCCGACCGCGCTGGAGCGGGGTCGCTTCCCCTCCGCGACGGTGCAGGCCCTGCAGGCACGCGGCCACCCGGTCAACGAGATCGAGCTCACGAGCGGCCTGCAGGCGATCGTGCGCACCCCGCGCGGCTGGTTCGGCGCGGCCGATCCGCGGCGCGAGGGCGTGGCCGCGGGCGACTGACCCGCCACCGGCCTGGGTGGGCACCCCGGTCGGCCGATCAGGACGGCGCGAAGCGGGCCGGGCCGGCTGGCTGCTCGAGCGCCTGGCGCAGGGCCTGCGACAACTGCTCGAGCATGCCGGCCCAGTCGCCGGGCGCGGGCTGGCGAAAGATGCGAACCGACGGGTACCAGGGTGTGCGGTCGCCCTGCAGCGACCAGCGCCAGTCGGGTGCCGTGGGCAGCATCAGCCAGGCCGGTACCCCGATGGCGCCGGCGAGGTGGCAAAAGGCCGTGTCCACCGTGATGAGCAGGTCGAGCTCGGCCAGCAGTGCGGCCGTGTCGGCAAAGGTGCCGAGCTCGGACGCGCTCAGCACCTCCACCTTGATGCGATCGCGGTGCGCCTGCGCGTCGGCGGCGCGCTCGCCGGACTGCAGTGCATACCAGGCCACGTCGGCCTGCTCGCCGAGCCGGGCCAGCAGCTCGAAAGGCACCGAGCGTCGGCGTTCGTAGTCGGCATCTGGCCTGCCGCCCCACACCAGGCCAATGCGTGCAGTGGCGGGCCGGCGTGCCAGTCGCTGGCGCCAGGCCAGGCGGCGCGCCGGGTCGGCGCCCAGGTAGGGGCCCGGCGTGCCGATCGTCGTGGCATCGACGCCGAGCCGATGGGGCAGGCTGCCGACGAAGGTCCAGTGATCGAAGGCCTGTGAGCGGATCTCGTCGAGGTGGGTGAGCACGGCCGTGCCCGGGAGCGTGCGCATCAGGTCCTGCAGGGGTGGCGGCACGCCGAGGATCACCTCGGCGCCGGCAGCGGCCAGGCGCGGCACGAAGCGGCAGAACTGGATGTGGTCGCCGAAGCCCTGCTCGGTGAGCACGAGCAGCCCCTTGCCGCGCAGCGCCTCCCCCTGCCAGAAGGGCCGGCGCTGCAGCGGCTGGCGGATGGGGTTCGAGACATCTCCGGAGCCCAGCTGCAGGCGCGACTCGTACAGGGCAAAGCCCTCCGGGTAGCGCCCCTGGTCGAGCACCGTCAGCGCCAGGCGGTAGGCGAGAGCGGGCACGCTGGGGGCGGCACGCAGCCCGTCGCGCAGCACGGTCTCGGCCGTGGCGCTGCGACCCTGTTCGATCAGCACGTCGGCGCGCGCGAGCGTGACGGCGGGGTGCGTGGGCCACACCACGGCCGCACGGTCGGCCTCGGCGCGCGCGGCGTCGAGCTGGCCGAGCATGCGTCGCACGTTGGACAGCGCCAGGCGCAGTTCCGGATCCTCCGGGGCCAGCGTGGTGCAGTGCTCCAGGGCCTGCGCGGCCTGCGGCAGGCGGCGCAGCGCCGCCAGAGCCCGCCCGCGGCCGAACCAGGCCTGGGGGTGATTTGGGTCGAGCCCGCAGGCGTGCTCGAAGTGCGGCAGCGCATCGTCCGGGCGCTTGCAGTCCAGCAGCGCATAGGCGAGGTTCACGCGGGAGGCGACATGGTCGGGGCCCAGCTCGACGGCCGCCTGCCCGTGTCCGACCGCGCGCGCCGCCAGGCCCGCCCGGCGCAACACCTCCGCCAGGTTCGCCCGGTGGGAGGGGTCGCCAGGCGCGAGCTCGATCGCCCGCTCCAGGCTCGCCACGGCCTGCAGCCCCTGTCCGAGCTCGGCCTGCACCACCCCCAGGCGGTTCCAGGCTTCGGCCAGCTCCGGGAACTCCGCCGTGATCTGCTGCCCCAGCCGCTCGGCGTCGGCCAGCCGCCCGGCGCGGCGCAGCGCGTCGAGCGTCTCGAAGGCTTGTGCGATCAGGGCTGCGGTGGAGTGCCCGGCTTCAGCCCCTTGTGAGTCGGATGGCATGTGCGACCTCCTGGACGAGCGGGGGCCCGCCATAGATGAAGCCGGTGTAGAGCTGCACCAGGTCGGCGCCAGCCTCGATCTTGCTGCGTGCGTCGGCGCCGCTGCACACGCCGCCCACCCCGATGATCGGAAAGCCCGGGCCGAGCGCGGTCCGCAGCGCGCGAATGACGTGGTTGCTTGCCTGCAGCAGCGGCGCGCCCGACAGGCCGCCCGTCTCCTGTGCGTGGGGCAGGCCGGCCACCGCCTCGCGGGACACGGTGGTGTTGGTGGCGATCACGCCGTCCAGGCCGTGTCGCTGCAGCGTGGCGGCGATCAGCCCCACCTGTGCGTCGTCGAGGTCCGGCGCGATCTTCAGGAACAGGGGCACGCGGCGCCCGTGGGTCTCGGCCAGCTGCGCACGCCGCGCCTGCAGCGCGCCCAGCAGCGCGTCGAGCGCGTCGTCGGACTGCAGCGCACGCAGGTTCTTCGTGTTGGGGCTCGAGATGTTGACGGTCACGTAGTCGGCGTGCGGG
>JBIIED010000013.1:0-26593 GCA_044237995.1 Rubrivivax sp.
GCCTCCTGTACGGCGTGGAGGTCCTCGACCCCCCAATCGGCTCTGTGGGCTCTGTGGGCTCTGTGGGCTCCGCGGGCTCCGTAGGCCCGGTGCGCGAAGTGTTCCCAGTGCGTATGCATCGTGTCTGCGTTTGTGCCCGAGCCCGGATGCGCGGGCGTTGAGCGCGTGCAACGGTGCGTGCGCGCCGGCGCCTAAGGTCCCTACGAAACCTGCAGCCGCCACGCCATGCGAACCCGCCACGCCTCCCCCGCCAGAAAGACCGCCAGAGCGCCCGCGCCACGCGGGGCGGCAGCCGCCATCCCGGAGCGCCCGGGGCCGGTGGACGAAACGCCCGAGATCGTCTCGCACCCGGACGGCTGGTACTGGATCGCGCCCGACAGGCACCAGCAGTTCGGCCCGTTCGAGAGCTACGAGAGCGCGCGCGCCGACCGCGACGCCTGGGACGAGGAGGCGCCGGCTCCGGGCCCGACCCTGCGGGAGGCGGAGGACGAGATCGGTATTGCCTCCTGGATCGATCCGGAGACGGGCGAGCCCGCCGAAGGCGCCTCCCCGCCGCACCTGGACACCGAGGAGCGATGAACCCCGACAAGGAGCCTGCGATGGAAGTGCCCCCGCAACCCTGGCTCGCGCACTACCCGGAGGGAATGCCCGCCCAGATCGACCCGGACAGCTGCGGCTCCGTCAAGGAGTTGCTGCGTCAGGCTTTCACGCGCTTTGCGGAGCGCCCGGCCTACACGAGCCTGGGCCACACGATGAACTGGCGCGAGATGGACCTGGCGAGCCGCGACCTCGCCGCTGCCCTGCAGCACGTGCTGGGCCTGCGCCGGGGCGAGCGCCTGGCCGTGATGATGCCCAACCTGCTGCAGCACCCGGTGTGCACCTTCGCGGCGCTGCGTGCCGGGCTGGTGGTGGTGAACGTGAACCCGCTGTACACGGCACGCGAGCTCGCGCACCAGCTCCTGGACTCTGGCGCAGCGGCCATCGTCGTGCTCGAGCACCATGCGCATGTGCTCGAGCAGGCGTTGCTGGAGAACCCCGGGCTGAAGCTCGAAGTGGTGGTGACCTCCACCGGCGACCTGCTGCCGGCCGTGCGCGAGCTCGTGACGAACCTCGTGGTTCGGCACGTGCGTCACCAGGTACCGGCGTGGCGGCTGCCAGGAGCGCAGCCCTTCAAGGATCTGCTCGAGCAGGGCAGCCACCATCTGCTGGACGACCTGCCGCTCAAGGGCAGCGATACCGCGTTCCTGCAGTACACGGGCGGCACCACTGGCGTGGCCAAGGGTGCCGTGCTCACGCACCGCAACATCGTGGCCAACATGCTGCAGCTGGCCGCCTGGATCGCGCGGGACCTGCGCGACGGCGAGGAGCTGGCGCTGATGCCGCTGCCGCTCTACCACGCCTACGCGCTGACCTGCCACCTCGTGTTCACGCGCATCGGCGCGCACATGCTGCTGGTGGCCAACCCGCGCGACCCGGACGAGCTGGTGGGCACGATGCGCCGGCACGCCGTGAGCGTGATGATCGGCGTGAACTCGCTCTACCGCTCGCTGCTGGATGCGCCGGGTTTCGACGCCGTGGACCTGCATCACCTGAAGGTGTGTGCAGCCGGCGGCATGGCGGTGCAGCGCGCGGTGGCGCAGCGCTGGAAGGCGCGCGCCGGGGTCCCGCTGGTGGAGGGCTATGGCCTGACGGAGGCCTCGCCTGTGGTGAGCTCCAACAGGCTCGACATCGTCGACTGGACCGGCTCGGTCGGGTATCCGCTGCCTTCCACCGAGGTTTCCGTTCTCGACGATGCGGGCCGGCCGCTGGCGGCCGGTGCGATAGGCGAGATCGCGGTGCGCGGGCCGCAGGTGATGCAGGGCTACTGGCGCCGCCCCGCGGAAACGCAGCAGGCCTTCGCGCCTGGGGGCTGGCTGCGTACGGGTGATGTCGGATTCGTCGATCCCGAGGGGGCGCTGCACGTCACCGACCGCAAGAAGGACATGATCATCGTCTCGGGCTTCAAGGTCTACCCCAACGAGGTGGAGGACGTGGTGGCCATGCACCCCGGGGTGGCGGAGGTGGCGGCCATCGGCGTGCCCGACCCATCGGCCGGCGAAGTCGTCAAGCTCGTGGTGCTGCGCCGTGACCCCGCGCTCACGGCGGAGCAGCTCACCGAGCACTGCCGCAAGTACCTCACCGGCTACAAGTTGCCGCGTCGCATCGAGTTTCGCAGCGAGCCGCTGCCCAAGTCGCCGATCGGCAAGGTGCTGCGGCGCGAGTTGCGCGAGGCGTCCCTCCCGCCGGAGAGGCTGCGCCAGCGAGAGGGCAGCGGCGGCCATGAGGGCGCGGCGGCCGAGGCAGCCGAGGCCGGCGGCGGCTCCTGAGCCTCTGCGCCCATCCTGCCGCCCTTGCCGATGCAGCTCTACGTGCTCGATCCGCAGGACCCCATCGGTCCGGCCATCGCCTCCGCGCTCGAGGAGCCCTTGGCTGCGCTGGAGGAGCGGCGCTTCGAGGATGGCGAGTGCAAGCTGCGCCCCCTGCACGACCCGCGCGGCCACGAGGCCGTGGTGGTGGCCGGGCTGCACGGCGGCCCGCTGCACAGCCCCCACGACCGGCTGTGGCGGCTGCTGCTGTTGGCGGCCACGCTGCGGGACCACGGTGCGGCGAGCGTCACCGCCGTCATTCCCTACCTCGCCTATGCGCGCAAGGACCGGCGCACGCAGCCCTTCGACCCCTTGTCGCTGCGCGTGCTGGCGCAGGCCCTGGAGTCAGCCGGGCTGGCACAGCTCGTGGTGCTGGAGGCACACGACGTGTCGGCCTTCGAGAACGCCTTTCGCGTGCCCGTGCTGCACCTGGAGGCCTGGCATGCCTTCGGCGCGATCGCCTTGGCGCAGGCCGAGGCCGGGCCGATCGCGGTGGCCTCGCCCGACCCCGGCGGCGCCAAGCGTGCGCTGCGGTGGCACGCGGCGCTCGAGGAGCGTCTGGCGCAGCCGGTGGGATTCGCGATGGTCGACAAGCGCCGCAGCGGCGGTGTGCTCACGGGCGGGCACCTGGTGGCCGGCGATGTCCAGGGGCGCTCGGTGCTGCTGCTCGACGACATCGTGGCCACCGGGCATACGCTCGTGCAGGCGGCCGCGGCGCTCAAGCGCGCCGGCGCGCGTCGGGTGATCGGCCTGGCGGCGCACGGGCTCTTCACCGAAGGGGCGGAGCACGTGCTGGCCGATCCGGCGCTCGATGCGATTGTCGTCACCGACAGCGTACCTGGCGCTCGCGTGCCTGCGGGCGGCCCCGTGGGGGCCAAGCTTCAGGTGGTGAGCGCCGCGCCGCTGCTTGCGCACGCGCTCGCGTCGGTCACGAGCCGCAGGTAGGAGCGGGCCCGCTGCACCCAGCGCGCGGGCGTGCGCGGCGCCGGCTCGCTCAGGTGGGCCATTGCCAGCCGTGCACGACGCAGGCCCCGCAGCAGCCGGTACAGCGCGACCAGCGCAGGGTCGGGCGGCCCGCCGATCACATCCTCGCAGCCGGCGAGCAGCCGCGGGCCGATCCAGGGTGCGCCGAGTCGCTCGCACTCCAGACCCAGGCCCGCGAGCTCGTCCAGTGGATCGAGCTGGCGCATGGCCGTGTTGAACTCCAGCGCGTCGATCACCAGCGGGCGCGCGAGCAGGTACACGTGCTCGGGACGCAGGTCGCCGTGTCCGTCCAGGATGTGCCCGCCTCGCACGCGTGTGCGCAGCGCCGGGGCGGCCCGGGCCAGGGCCCGCTCGGCCTGATCCAGCAGCGCGGGCGCCTCGGGCAGCCGAGGCAGCGCCGTGGCCGCCGACGCATCGGCCGGGGGTGCCAGCACGGCCCGGTCGATCGCGAGCTCGCGGTGCAGGCGTGACAGGTGGGTGCGTGCGTCCACCGCCACCCGCGGCGCCTGGCGGTAGAAGGCCTCGAGCACCCGGGCCAGGGCGTCCACCTCATGCCAGCCTGCGGGATCGTCGACGAGGGCTTGCGAGCGCAGCAGCCGCTCGAGCACCCGCGCGTCGGGCAGACGGCGCATGTGCACGGCCGCATCCACCAGGGTGCCCGCTGCTGCCTGCGCGTCCTCCACGTCCTTGCGCAGGTGCAGCCTGGCGCCGTCCCAGTGCAGCGTGTAGACCCCGAGCACGACGCCTGGGGCCAGACGCGCGTTCAGGCGCTGCTCCTCGCGGCAGTCGTGCAGCCGCGCCAGCGGCGTGGAGAAGTCCAGGAAGGGTGTTCGCACCGGCTTCTTCAGCTTCAGCACGTGCCCGGGGGCGCGCAGCACCCACGACATGTGCGTCTCCAGGCACTGTGTCGGCCCGTGCTCGGGTGCCCAGCGGGAGCGGGCCTGCGGCGTGCAGAGGAAGGCGAGCCTGGCCGAGGGCGTCGGCCCGGTTGCCGGTTCCTGCACCTCGTTGACCTCCACCCCTACCTCCACCTCCACCTTCACCACCGCCTGCTCGCCTGGCCGCACCGCTACCGCCTGCGCAGGCCGGGGCGCGAGCGCAGGGTCGGGTCCGGCACGTGGCGCGTCGGGAGGGGGGCGATCGGGGGTCACGCGGGGAGCGGTCAGCGTGGTGCATTGCAGCCCAGTGCCGGGTGCCGGCGTTGCGTGCGCACAAGGGCATCTGCGGCGCACGGGCGCAGTGTGCGCCGATGGACGAACGCACTTCCGGTCAGGCTGCGCCGCAGTGGCTCGCGCTGCGCCCTGGCGATACGCTGCTGCTCGTGGATCTGCAGCGTGACTTCCTTCCTGGAGGAAGCCTGCCGGTGCCGCAAGGCCAAGACGCCTTGCGCGCAGCCTGCCGGGCGCTGGAGCGATTCACGCGTGCCGGCTGTCCGGTCGCCGCCTCGCGAGACTGGCATCCGCCCGACCACTGCTCCTTTCGGCACCGTGGGGGTCCGTGGCCGGTGCACGCGGTGGCCGGCTCGGCCGGCGCAGACTTCGGGCCGGGCCTGGAACTGCCCGGGGATGCCTGCATCGTGTCCAAGGCCACCGAAGCCTCCCGCGAGGCCTACTCGGCCTTCGACGACACGGACCTGCAGCGCCAGCTCGACGCGGTGGGCACGCGCCGCCTCTTCGTGGCGGGCCTGGCCACCGACTGGTGCGTGCGTGCGACCGTGCTCGATGCCTGTGCGCTGGGCTACGAGGTCGTGCTGCTCGGCGATGCCGTGGCGCCGGTGGAGGCGCACCCTGGAGACGGCGCGCGCGCGCTGGCCGAGATGGTGGCCGCCGGTGCCCGGCTGGCCGAGACCGCCGGGCTCGATCCGTCGGCCATGCGGGCGGCCAGCGCCCGCAGGGCCACCGAGACATCCACCGGGTAGGGCGGCCGGTCGGGCTCGAGCGCCCGCAGGTGCGGCGGCAGTGCACGCAGGGCCCGGGCGTGATCTTCACGCACCTGGGCCAGCGGCGGGTGCGGGCGCACCAGGCGTCCGCCATGCAGGCAGGGCTGCAGCAGCGCCCGCCATTGCGTGCGCGGTGAGGAGCCCGGCCCAGGCGCGGCTTCATCGGCCGTGGTCACGAGGTCGCGCTGCGCACGGCCGTCCTCGAGGGTCTCGCGCCAGACCTGCCGTGCACCGGGCCACGTGGCCTTGCCAGGCGAGTGCTTGCGCCGTGGCGCGCCCGCGTAGGCCTGCAGCTTGTAGACCATCTCCAGTGCCGGCACGTCGCAGGAGGTGGTCAGGGCCGTGCCCACGCCGAAGCCGTCCACCGGCGCGCCGGCAGCGACGAGTGCGGCCACCCGGTGCTCGTCGAGATCGCCGCTGGCCAGGATCGTGATGGCGCCCAGGCCGGCTTCATCGAGGGTGCGCCGCGCGGCCTGCGAAAGCGTGAGCAGGTCACCGCTGTCCAGGCGCACGGCGGCCACCTCGAGCCCGCTGGGCGCGAGCCGGCGCGCGAGCGTGGCCACGCGCTCCACGCCGCGCAGCGTGTCGTAGGTGTCCACCAGCAGCGTTGGGTGCACGGGCCGGGCGCGCACGAAGGCCTCGAAGGCCGCTGACTCGTCGTCGTGCGCCTGCACGTAGCTGTGGGCCATGGTGCCGAACACCGGCAGCCCGAAACGCCGCCCGGCTTCGGCGGTGGCCGTGCCGTCGAAACCTGCCAGCCAGGCCGCGCGCGCGCCGAGCACCGCCGCCTCGGCGCCGTGCGCGCGCCGCATGCCGAAGTCCACGAGGGTGCGTCCGCCTGCAGCCGCCACCACCCGCGCCGCCTTGGAGGCCACCAGGGTCGACAGGTGCATGAGGTTGAGCAGCCGGCTCTCGACGAGCTGTGCCTGCGGCAGCGGCGCCGTCAGGCGCAGGATCGGCTCGTCGGCGAAGAAGGGGGTCCCCTCGGGCATCGCCTCCACGTCGCCGGTGAAGCGGAAGTCCCGCAGCCACTGCACCGTGCGGGCGTGCAACCCGGCAGTGCGCGCCAGCCAGTCGATCTCTTCCTCGTCGAAGCGCAGCCCCTGCAGCCACTCCAGCACGATCTGCAGCCCCGCGGCCACGAGAACGGGGCGCGCGGCGGGCAGCCGACGCACGGAGAGCTCGAAGGTGGCCGGCTCCTCCATGCCCTCGGCCAGGTAGGCGTCGAGCATCGTGAACTGGTAGAGGTCGGTTGCGAGGGCGAGCATGCCCGTACCGTCGCGCAGGCGCGCCGTGCGGTCGTTGCGCAGGCGCATGCGCACGAGTACGAGTACGAGCAGGCTTGCGCGGCATGCGCTGCACGCTCACCCGCGTGAAGCGATGCCGTAGCATCGGCCCCCATGTTGCGACGGGCCGTCCCCCTTGCTCTTGCCGGTGCCGTGTGCGCCCTGGCCGGCTGCGCCGCCTATGGCCCCGGCGATCTGCGCGCGGGCATGCCGCGCGAGGCGGTGGCCGCCTCCATGGGTGCGCCCGCGCTCGTGCTGCCGCGGCCCGAGGGCGGCACGCGGCTCGTCTATGCGCGCGGCCCGATGGGCCGGGAGACCTACATGGTCGACCTCGACGCCTCGGCGCGCGTGCTGCGCTGGCACCAGGCGCTTGGGGAGGCGCAGTTCGCGCAGGTGCCTGTCGGGGCCACGCGCGAGGAGCTGCTCTACCACCTCGGCCCGCCGGCGGAGTCGAGCCCGGCCGGGCGCCTGCCCGGCACGGTGTGGTCGTGGCGCTACGCCAACAACGACTGCCTGTGGTTCCAGGCCGGCGTGGACGAGACCGGCCGCTACACCGGCGGCGGCTTCACCCAGGACCCGCGCTGCGACGTCAACGACCGGCAGCCCTGAGGGCGCGGCGCCCGCCCCAGGCGCGGCTCAGCCCAGCCTGACCGGCAGCGTGCGCAGCCCGCGAAACCGCACCCGCGGATCGCGCTCGGCCGGCCCGGCCGACTCGAGCCGGGGGCAGCGCGCCAGCAGGCGTCCGATGGCCACACGCGCCTCCAGCCGGGCCACGTTCATGCCGGCGCAGGCGTGGGCGCCGTGGCCGAATGCCACGTGCGGATTGGGCCGGCGCGTGATGTCGAGGCGGTCGGGGTGGGGGAAGGCGGACGGATCCCGGTTGGCCGCACCCACCGCGAGCGTGACGAAGGTGCCTGCAGCGACTGTCCCGCTTGGCAGCTCGAGCGCTGCGGTGGCGAGCCGGTTGTTGAGCTGCAGCGGGCTCTCGTAGCGCAGCAGCTCCTCCACGGCCGTGGGCAGCAGCGAGGGGTCGGACACGAGGCGCTCGAGTTCGCCGCGGTGGGTGAGCAGCGCATGCATGCCGTTGCCGATCAGGTTGGTCGTCGTCTCGTGCCCGGCATTGAGCAGGAAGATGCAGTTGTGCAGCAGCTCGTCCTCGCTGAGGCGCTCGCCGTCGTGCTCGCCCTGAAGCAGCCGCGTGAGCACGTCCACCTGCGGGTCGCCAGGATGGGCGCGGCGACGCGCCACGAGGCTCCTGAGGTAGTCCAGGAAGCCTGTCACGGCCGCGTTCGCCGCCTCGAGCACGGGCGCTGCCGGGGCCGGCTCGAGCGCCGAGAGGATCTCCAGCGACCAGCGCTGCAGCGGGCCGCGTTCGTCGGCCGGCACCTCCAGCAGGTTGCCGATCACCTCCACCGGGATGCGCGCGGCGAAGTCGCCGATCAGGTCCGGGGCCGGCAGGCTCTCCATCCGCTCGAGCAGCCCGTCCACGAGCGTGACGAGCCCGGGCTCCATGCGTGCGATCGCGCGCTGGTTCAGTGCACCCATCATCATGCGCCGCACGCGCGTGTGCAGGGGCGGGTCGCTGAAGACGAGGCTCGTCGTGTGGTGTGCGTAGGCCGGGGTGCCCACGCCGAGCTTGGGCGCGAACTCCTCGCGCTTGTCCGAGCTCGCGTGCGGGCTGCGGTAGACGGCCGACACGTCGTCGTGCCGCGTGAGCAGCACCGAACGCGGCCCGAGCGGGTGCAGCGGCGCGTGGCGGCGCAGGTGGGCGTAGAAGGGGTAGGGGTCGTCGGCGAAGCCTGCAGGCGGGGCCGTCAGCCGAAAGCCCGCGAGCCAGCTCGGCGCCTGGGCTTGCGGGGTGGGCGAGGAGGGGGTGTCTGGCATTGCGGGGGGCGGGCGCGTGGCATCCGCCATCGGCCCTGCTGCGGGGGCAGAGCATACTCGCGGCATGTTCACCGGAATCGTCCAGGGCGTGGCCCGCGTGCACGCCCTCACCGACCGTCCCGGGCTGCGCAGCTTCAGGCTGCAGCTCCCCGCGGGCTTCGCCGCCGACCTGGCCGTGGGCGCAAGCGTGGCCGTCGATGGCGTGTGCCTGACGGCGACGGCCGTGCACCCGGGCGACGCAGCCGACTTCGACGTGATGCAGCAAAGCCTCGCGCTGACTGCGCTGGGCGCCCTCGGGGTGGGCGGCGAGGTCAACGTCGAGCGTGCCGCGCGCGACGGCGCCGAGATCGGCGGCCACCCGCTGTCGGGCCACGTGGACTTCCTGGCCACCCTGGCCGAGGTGCGCGAGCCGCCCAACAACCGCGTGCTGCGCATCGCGGTGCCCGCGCCCTGGATGCGCTACGTCTTTGCCAAGGGCTACATCTCCGTCAACGGCGCGAGCCTGACGGTGGCCGAGGCCCTGCGCGGGCCGGGCGGGGCAGGGTGGTTCGAGGTCTGGCTGATCCCGGAGACGCTGCGCATGACGACCTTTGCCGCCAAGCGTGCGGGCGACGCGCTGCACGTGGAGATCGACCGCTCCACGCAGGTCGTGGTCGACACGGTGCGCGATGCCATCGAGGAGCGCCTGGGGCCGCTGCTGCCTGCGCTGGAGGCCTTTGCGCGCGAGCGCGGCATCGCCCTCGATGCGCTGGCCGGGCCGGTCGCGCAGGGCGCGGCCACAGGCCTCGGGCTCCCCACACCGCCCGCCCGCGGCTGACGGAGCCGGCAGTGCGCAGCCGCCCGGCTGCAGCCTGTCCGCAGCCCGGGGGCCTCAGTCCTGCCGGCGCGCTCCCTGCGGTGCGCGGCGCACGAAGCGGATGGGCTGCTCCTTGACGGGCCGGGGCGGCGCGCCTCGCGCCACCAGGGCCTGGTCGAGCGAGCGTCCTGTGTCGTCGGCGAGCGCGGCCTCGCGCGCGCCCCGCACGGCCGCCGCGGCTGCCTGGGCGTCGGGCCCTTGCGAGAGGTGCACGAGCACGTGCATCAGGTTGTCCTTGGCGCGCTCGTTCGTGCTGCCGTAGCCCTTGACGAGCCGCCCGCAGCGGGCGATCTCCAGCCCCAGTGCGGGGTCGCGCGGCAGGCCCGCCTCGATACCGGCGAGCCAGCGCTCGATGAGCGACTGCTCCAGGGCAAAGCGGCTGCCCAGCGGGCGCAGCCGCTTCAGCGCCGCCATCGCGCGCAGCGCCATGAGCCCCGTCACCGTGTGGGTGCGCAGTTTCACCGGCACCGCCCAGGGGGTGCGGCCGCGCGCCACGCGCCGGGCGTCCCAGGCCAGCAGGCGTCGCGCCAGCGCCGGCGGCAGCAGCCCGGCAAGCTCGGGCAGGCCGGGCTTGAAGTGGTCGTAGATCCTGAGCACGTCCGAAGGTCCCGCCTGCACCTCGCGTGCCACGCGCGCCCAGCGGGCCGCGCGGCTCTTCAGGTCGGCCACCCGCACCACGTCGTCGAAGGCCATCCACAAGGCCAGCCAGCGGGCCGTCTCGGCCGTGGCGGCGCCTGGCTGGGCGGAGGCAGGGTCGCCGGTGCGCTCGGCCTGTGCGATCCGGGCCAGGCGCTGCAGGTAGCGCAGCGCATAGGCCTCGTCCTGGTACTCCCGCAGCCGCTGCACCCCCAGCGCCGCCCAGGGCTGTGCCGCGGCCGGCAGCTGCGAGCGCCAGGGCTCGGGCAAGGGCGGCGCAGCGGCGGTCTCGGATCCGGCTGCGCCATCAGGCGCCTCGCAGCCAGCCACCGCTGGAGCCTCCCGTGCCCGCTGCACGTGCTCGAAGCCGCGCGCGAACCCGCGCAGGCTGGCCGTGGCGTCGGCGCCGTCGGCGCGCACGGCCGCCTCGTAGTGGGCGCGGCTGAAGGGCAGCAGGCCGGAGCCGGCCAGCGCCCCGAGCATCACCGCACTCACCGCGGTGCCGCACTCGCGTGCCAGCGCCGACATGTCGAAGAGATGGTGCTCGCGGCTGGCCGAGGCGACGAGCTGTTCGAGCCTGGCGCCGTCGAGCCGGCCATCGGCCGGCTGCATGCGCTCGATCGTCGTGAGCGTGCGCGACACCGAGCCGAGCACGAGCGTGCGCTCGGCCGAGGCGTACCCTTGCGCGATCGCGCGCGAGCCCTCCAGCAGTTCGGAGGCCAGGAGCCCGTCCAGCGCGCCGGGCACCGGGCTCAGGCAGAAGACGGGCCGGCGTGACCCCAGCCGGGCGTGCGGCTCGGGCCACACCTCCACGTAGTAGGTGGTCGAGCCGGTGCGCTGCGCCACGCCGGGTACCGAGGTGGCCTGCGCCGGGTGGTCGGCCAGGCGCGCCGCCTCGACGATCCACTGCGTGAGCCTACCGCCACCCTCGCCGCCGAGGGCGCAGATGAGGAGCGTGAGCGGCGCGCGCGCAGGCGCGGCGACGCCACCCGGGTCGAAGGCAGATGGGGCGGGGCCGGGTTGGCCCGGAGCGTCGGAGTCGTTCACTGCGGTGCGCCTTCAGGCCGGCTGCAGCACGCGTGCCGCCGCGCGCCTCAGCCCGTGCAGCAACCGCTCGTGCCAGCGCGCGTGCTGCACCACCTCGGCGCGGTAGAAGCTCGGGCACAGCGTGGCCGCGTGCGCGTTCTCCCCGCACAGGCCGCAGCCCACGCAGCCATCGATGACGGTGGCCACGGGGTCCACCTTCAGCGGGTCGGGGTTGTCCTTGAGGGTGAGGGTCGGGCAGCCCGACAGGCGGATGCAGGCGTGGTCGCCGTTGCAGACGTCTTCGTCCACGCCGTAGCGCACGCGCTGCACGCGTTCGCGCCGCGCGCGCAGCGCCGCGAGCCAGGGTCGCAGCCGGCGCTGGCGCTCAAGCTGGCACTCGCCCTCGGCGATGATCACCTTCAGGCCCGGGAACTCGCTCGTGAAGGCTTCCACGAGGGTGTGGCGCATCGTCTCCACCTCGTAGGTGTGGACGGTGCGCATCCACTTCACGCCCAGCCCCTGAAGCGCCTGCTCGATCGTCTGGTTGGTGTGCACGAGGCTGCGGCCCTTGTCGCCGGCAGCCTCGCGCAGCGCGTCGGTGGGGGTGGAGATGAGCTCCTGCGTGCCCGTGGCGCTGGTGTAGCCGTTCTTGAAGATCAGCAGCACCGCATCGTCGCCGTTGAAGAGCGCGCTTTGCACCCCCGTGAGCAGGCCGTTGTGCCAGAAGCCGCCGTCACCCATGATGGCCAGGGTGCGCCGCTGCATCATCGGCGAGACACCCGCGCGGCTGGCCAGGCTCATGCCGTAGCCCAGGATCGAGTGCCCGGAAGAGAAGGGCTCGAAGGTGGCAAAGGCGTGGCAGCCGATGTCGGCCGCGATGTGCACCGCGCCCACCTGTTGCTGCGCGAGCTTGAGGGCGGAGAACACCGGGCGCTCCGGGCAGCCCACGCAGAAGCTCGGCGGCCGTGGCGGCAGCGGTGTGCCCAGCAGCGCGGCAGCCGCCTCGCGCCGCTCGCGCAGGCCCGAGAGCCAGCGCCGCGCGTCTTCGCCCACCGCGTCCGGCAGGTGGCGATCGGCCAGCGCCAGCAGCGCCTGTGCCAGCACCTCCACCGTGAGCTCCCCGCCAGCGGGCAGGAGATCCTTGCCGTGCAGCGTCGTGGGCGACTGCGCGCGCCGCAGGTGCAGCGCGATCTCCTGCTCGAGATACTCGGGCTGTCCCTCCTCGATCACGAGCACGGCGCGCCGCCCCGCACACCACTGCGTGATCTCCTCGGGCACGAGCGGGTAGGTGACGTTGAGCACGAGCACCGGCAGCTCCGCCTCCCCGAAGGCGTCGGCCAGGCCGATCTGCTGCAGCGCGCGCGCCAGCGCCGGATAGACGCCGCCTTGCACGATCAGCGCGACGTCCTCGCGCCGGCCGGGAAGCTTCTCGTTGAGGCCGTGCTCGGCGATGTAGCGCCGCGCCGCAGGCAGCCGCTGCTCGACCTTGAGCTTCTCGTGCCGGAAGGTCACGGGCGGGTGGGCCAGGCGCATGTAGTCGAAGCGCGCCGGCTCGCTCATGAGGGCGCGCGTGGACAGGCGCGGCGCCACGTTGTCACGCGCCACGAAGCTGCCGCGCACGTGGCAGGCCCGGATGCGCAGCTCCAGCAGCACCGGCATGTTCGACGCCTCCGACAAGGCGAAACCGTGCTCGGCCATCGCCACCATCGTGGGCAGGTCCGGGCGCGGGTCGAGCAGACACATGCCGCTCTTGAGCGCATAGGCGTGCGTGCGCTCCTGGATCACGGAGGCGCCTTCGCCGTAGTCCTCGCCCACGACAATGAGGGTGCCGCCGACCACGCCCGGGGAGGCGAGGTTGGACAGGGCGTCCGCTGCGACATTCGTGCCGACGATGGACTTCCACGTGACGGCCCCGCGCAACGGGTAGTGGATCGAGGCGCCCAGCATCGCCGCGGCCGAAGCCTCGTTGGAGCAGGCCTCCACGTGCACGCCCAGCTCGTCGAGGTAGTCGCGGGCCTGTACCATCACGTCCAGCAGGTGCGAGATGGGCGAGCCCTGGTAGCCCCCCACGTAGCTCACCCCCGACTGCAGCAGCGCCTTCGTGATGGCGAGGATGCCCTCCCCGTGAAAGACCTGCCCGTCCCCGAGCTTGAGCGACTCGATCTCCCGTGCGAACGAGACTTCCATCGGGGGCCTCTAGCCGTGCGTCTGCTCGAACTCGCGCATCCACGCCACCAGCGCCCGCACCCCCTCGATCGGCATGGCGTTGTAGATCGAGGCGCGCATCCCGCCCACGATGCGGTGCCCCTTGAGCTGCACCAGCCCGCGTGCCTGTGCGCCCTCCAGGAAGGCCTTGTCCAGCGCCGCGTCACGCAGCCGGAAGGGCACGTTCATCCGGCTGCGGCAGGCAGGGTCCACCGGGCTCGAATAGAACGCGGACCCGTCCAGGAAGTCGTAGAGCAGCGCGGCCTTTTCCTCGTTGCGGGCCTGCATCGCGGCCAGGCCACCCTGCGCCCGCAGCCACTGGAAGACGAGCCCGGCGATGTAGATGGAGTAGGTGGGCGGCGTGTTGAACATCGAGCCCGCCTCGGCCACCAGCTTGTAGTCGAAGGCGCTCGGGCAGGCAGGGTGGGCCTGGCCCAGGAGATCCTCGCGCACGATCACGATGGTCAGGCCGGCCGGGCCGATGTTCTTCTGCGCACCGGCGTAGATGAGGCCGAACTTCGACACATCCACCGGGCGCGAGAGGATGTCGCTGGACATGTCCACCACGAGCGGCACCTCCCCCACCTCGGGCATGGAGGGGTACTGCACGCCGCCGATCGTCTCGTTGGAGCAGATGTGCACGTACGCCGCCTGCGGGTCGAGCCGCCAGGTGTGGCGCGCCGGAATCGCGGTGTAGCCGCTCGCCTCGCCCGAGGCGGCCACGTTCACGTGCGCGTAGCGCCGGGCCTCCTGGATGGAGCGGCGGCTCCATTCGCCGGTGTCGACGAAGTCGATGCTCGTGCGCCCGCGCAGCAGGTTCATCGGCACGATCGCGTTCTCGGCGATCGCACCGCCTTGCATGAAGAGGATGCGGTGCGTCTCGGGCACCGCGAGCAGCTCGCGCAGGTCGGTGAACGCGCGCTCGACGATACCCATGAACTCCGGCCCGCGGTGGCTCATTTCCATCACCGACATGCCGCTGCCGTGCCAGTCCAGCATCTCCTGGGCGGCCTGGTGCAGCACCGGCTCGGGCAGCGCGGCCGGGCCGGCGCTGAAGTTGTGGACACGGGTCATGGTGCTCGGGCTCGCGCAGGGCAGACCCAGGATTATCACGGGGCTGCAAGGGGCGGTGCTTGCCGGGATCGCGCCCGGATGCGAGGATCACAGCTTGCGGCCGGCCCCAGCCTGGCCAGCCCCCGCGCGCGCCCCTTCGAAGGGCGCCAAGACACCCAGCAGGAGACCACCCATGCCCCAGCCGATGTTCGACCAGGACGCGCTGATCGCCGCGTTCCAGAACGCCACCGCCCGCGGTGGCGCCCAGCTGCGCGAGGCGGCCGCGAATGCCACCTTGCAGGCCCTGCAGGGCCGCGAGCTCACGCTCAAGAACATCCGCACGGCGCTGAAATCGGTGTCGGAGGCAGCCAGCCTCGGGGCGATGAACAACACGCGCGCCGGGGTCGACCCGCAGCAGCTGCTCGAGAAGGCGGTCGCGGGCATGGACGACGCCCTGTTGAAGGCCGTGGACGCCAACCGCACCGCGCTGCAGCAGTTCGTGCTCCTGGGCTCGGACATGCGCGACAAGCACCTGAAGAAGGCGCTGGACGACCTCGACAAGTTCGAGGACACGATGTTCTCCGCGCTGCGCAAGACGGCTAAGGGCCCGGGCGCACCGCTGGCCGGGGCCTGGGAGCAGGTGTTGTCGAAGATGCAGGCCGGCGGCACCGCCTCGGGCGCACAGGCGGCGGCCACCGCCGAGCAGGTGCTGGTGCAGGCGCAGCAGGCGCTGCGCGCCGGGCGACACGCGAGCATGCGCGCGGCGCAGGCACTCGCAGAGGGCTACGCGGCGATGGTCAGCGGCGTGCTCGTGGGCATGTCTGAGGCGCTCAAGCAGCCGGGCGCGGGCACGGGCACTGGATCGGGCACTGGAGCGGGCTCCGGCGGACGCAGCGGAAAGGCCTGAACCGATGCGACCTGTCGTCATTTCCGGCAGCGGCCTGTACCGTCCGCCCCACGTCATCACCAACGCCGAGCTGGTGGAGGCCTTCAATGCCTACGCCGCGGCGAACAACGAGAAGAACGCCTCGCGCATCGCTGCCGGCGAGGTCGAGGCCATCGCCGCGTCCTCGGTGGAGTTCATCGAGAAGGCCTCGGGCATCAAGCAGCGCTACGTGATCGACAAGCGCGGCGTGCTCGATCCGGCGCGCATGCGCCCCCGCTTCGAGCCGCGCTCCGACGAGGAACTCTCGCTGATGGCCGAGATCGGCGCCGACGCGGCGCGCCAGGCGCTGGCTGCGGCTGGCCGGCGCGGCGACGAGGTGGACGCCGTGCTGTGCGCCGCGGCCAACATGCAGCGCGCCTACCCGGCGATGGCCGTGGAGATCCAGCAGGCCATCGGCGCCGGCGGCTATGGCTTCGACATGAACGTGGCGTGCTCGTCTGCCACCTTCGGCATCGAGCAGGCCGTCAATGCCGTTCGCTGCGGCACGGCGCGCTGCGTGGTCGTCGTCAACCCGGAGATCACCTCGGCCCACCTCGAGTGGCGAGACCGCGACTGCCACTTCATCTTCGGCGACGTGTGCACCGCCGTCGTGGTCGAGGCCGCCGATGCCGCCACCTCCGCCGACCGCTGGGAGGTGCTCGGCACGCGCCTGGTCACGCAGTTCTCCAACAACATCCGCAACAACGCCGGCTTCATGAACCGCTGCGAGGACACCGACCCCGACGCGCGCGACAAGACCTTCCGCCAGGAGGGCCGCAAGGTGTTCAAGGAGGTGGTGCCGATGGCCGCTGCGCACATCGAGCAGCACCTGGATGCGCTGGGCATCGCGCCGGCCGATGTGCGCCGCTACTGGCTGCACCAGGCCAACCTCGGCATGAACCAGCTCGTCATCAAGAAGCTCGTGGGCGGCGAGGCCGGCAGCGAGCGCGCCCCGCTCGTGCTCGACCGCTACGCCAACACCGCATCGGCCGGCTCGATCATCGCCTTCCATGAGTACCATGTCGACATGTCTGCGGGTGATGTCGGCGTGATCTGCTCCTTTGGGGCGGGCTATTCGATCGGAAGCGTCGTGCTGCGCCGGGCCTGAGGCCCGCACGGCATCACCGGGCCCCGCGTGGCGGATTTCACCTTCCTCTGGCACGACTACGAGACCTTCGGGGTCGAGCCGCGGCGTGACGGGCCGGCTCAGTTCGCCGCCGTGCGCACCGACGCCGACCTGAACGAGATCGGCGAGCCCGTGATGGCCTACTGCCGCCCGGCGCTGGACCGCCTGCCCGACCCCGAGAGCTGCCTCATCACCGGGTTGCTGCCACAACGCTGCTGGCAGACGGGCCTGCCCGAGCACGCCTTCGCGGCCGAGGTCGTCCGCCACCTCGGCCAGCCTGGCACGGTGGGGGTGGGCTACAACAGCATCCGCTTCGACGACGAGGTCACGCGCTTCCTGATGTGGCGCAACCTGCGCGACCCCTACGCGCGCGAGTGGCGCGACGGCTGCGGCCGCTGGGATCTGCTGGATGTCCTGCGCTGCGCGTGGGCACTGCGGCCCGAGGGGATCGAGTGGCCCACCCACCCGGACGGCCGCCCGAGCTTCAAGCTCGAACACCTGAGCGCGGCCAACGGCCTGGCGCACGAGGCGGCCCACGACGCGCTGTCGGACGTGCGCGCCACGCTCGCGCTGGCGCGGCTGGTGCGCGAACGCAAGCGCCGGCTGTGGGACTTCTGCCTGCGCCTGCGCAGCAAGGAGGCGGTGCGCGAGGAACTCGTGATGGGCCGCCCCGTCCTGCACATCTCCGGCCGCTACGGCACCGATCGCGGCTGCCTGGCCGTCGTCTACCCGCTGGCGCCGCACCCGGTGAACCGCAACGAGGTGATCGTCTGGGACCTCGCCCACGACCCGCAGCAGCTGATGGAGCTCGACGCATCGGCCATCCGGCAGCGCGTGTTCGCACGCGAAGGCTCCTTGCCCGAGGGCGTGAAGCGGCTGCCTCTGCGCACGATCCACCTCAACCGATCGCCGGTGGTGATCTCCAACCTCGGCACCCTCGGCCGCGACCGCGCCGAGCGCTGGGGCGTCGACCTCCAGGCCTGTGACCGCCACGCCCTCGCGGCGGCGCGCATCGTCGGTGAGATGGCCGGCGTCTGGCCCGAGGTCTACCAGGCGCCCCAGGCTGCCGCCCCCGATGTCGACGAGGATCTCTACGGGGGCTTCGTCGACGACTCCGACCGTGCCACGCTGGCCCGGCTCGTGGCGCTCCCACCCGAGGAGCTCGCCCGCCAGCGCCCGCGCTTTCGGGATGGGCGGCTCGATGAACTGCTGTTTCGCTACCGCGCCCGCAACTTTCCCACGACCCTGGACGAGCAGGAGCTCGCGCGCTGGGACGGGCACCGCCACGCGCGGCTGCACGAGGGCGCGGGCGGGGCCACCACGCTGGCGGCCTTCCTCGAGCGCATCGACGCACTGAGCGAGCAGGCCGATGAGCGCGGCCTGGACATCCTGGGCAACCTCGTCGAGTGGGCCGAGGCGATTGCCCCGGAGCGCGCGTGAGCGGCGCATCTTCGGTCCACGCCGCCGACAGCTCCTACGCCTGGTGGCGCCTGGCCGCCACGCTGGCGCTGATGACGCTGGGCAGCAGTGCCATGTACGTGGTGGCGGTGGTGCTCCCATCCGTCCAGGCCGAGTTCGGTGTGGCCCGCTCGGATGCCTCGCTGCCCTACACGCTGCTCATGATCGGCTTTGGCGTGGGCGGGGTGCTGATGGGGCGCCTGGCCGACCGGTACGGCGTGATGCTGCCGGTGCTCATCGGCGCGGGCGGCCTTGGGCTGGGCTTTGCCGGCGCGGCCCTCGCCCCGGGCATCGTCGGTTTCGCGGTGATCCACGGGTTGCTGCTGGGCTTGCTCGGGAGCTCCGCCACCTTCGCGCCGCTGGTGGCCGACACCTCGGCCTGGTTCGTGCGCCGGCGCGGCATCGCGGTGGCCATCTGTGCCAGCGGCAACTACCTGGCTGGCGCCATCTGGCCCCCGATCGTGCAGGCGGTGGTGGAGGCCCACGGCTGGCGTACGGCCTACTTCGGCCTGGGGGCCCTCTGCGCGGTGGCGATGCCGCTGCTGGCACTGGCGCTGCGCCCGCGCGCACCGGCCGTCGCACCGGCACCGGTCTCGGCGCTGCGCACAGCGGTGCCGTCTGACCGGCCCTTCGGCCTGTCGCTCAACACCGCACAGGCCCTGCTGTGCGTGGCCGGCGTGGCCTGCTGCGTGGCGATGTCGATGCCGCAGGTGCACATCGTGGCCTACTGCGGCGATCTCGGCTACGGCGCCGCGCGGGGGGCGGAGATGCTCTCGCTCATGCTGGCCTGCGGCATCGCCAGCCGGCTCATCTCGGGGGCCATCTGCGACCGCATCGGGGGCTTGCGCACGTTGCTGCTGGGCTCTGTGCTGCAGGGCGTGGCGCTGCTGCTGTTCATCCCCTTCGACTCGCTTGCGTCGCTCTACGTCATCTCCGCGCTCTTCGGCCTCTTCCAGGGAGGGATCGTGCCGAGCTACGCGATCATCGTGCGCGAATACTTCCCGGCCCGTGAAGCCGGCGCCCGCGTGGGCACGGTGCTGATGTGCACGCTGCTGGGCATGGCCCTGGGCGGCTGGATGTCGGGCAAGATCTTCGACCTCACGGGTTCCTACCACGCCGCCTTCATCAACGGCGTGGGGTGGAACCTGGTCAACCTCGCCGTCGTGCTCGTGCTGCTGGCTCGGGTGCGTGCCCGCAGCACGCCCGGGGCGCAGCCGGTGTGAGAGGTGAAACGGGCGGCCGCAGGGCCGCCCGCCGCAGCGTCGATCTCAGACCGCCACTTCCTTGGCCGTGGCCGCGTACTCCTCGATCTGGTCGAAGTTCATGTAGCGGTACACCTTGGCGCCGTCTGCGTTGATCACGCCCATGTCGGCGTGGTACTCCGCCACCGTCGGCAGCCGCCCCAGACGCGAGGCGATGGCCGCGAGCTCGGCGGAGGCCAGGAACACGTTCGTGTTCTTGCCCAGCCGGTTGGGGAAGTTGCGCGTGCTGGTGGAGACCACCGTCGCCCCTTCCTTCACCTGCGCCTGGTTGCCCATGCACAGGCTGCAGCCCGGCATCTCGGTGCGGGCTCCGGCGCTGCCGAAGTTCGCGTAGTGGCCTTCCTTGACGAGCTCGGACTGGTCCATCTTCGTCGGCGGCGCCACCCACAGCTTCACCGGGATGTCGCGCCTGCCCTCGAGCAGCTTGCTCGCGGCGCGGAAGTGGCCGATGTTGGTCATGCACGAGCCGATGAAGGCCTCGTCGATCTTGGTGTTCTGCACGACAGACAGCGGCTTGACGTCATCGGGGTCGTTCGGGCAGCACAAGAGCGGCTCGGTGATCTCGTTCATGTCGATCTCGATCACGGCAGCGTACTCGGCGTCCGCGTCACCCTCGAGCAGCTGCGGGCTGGCCAGCCAGTCCTGCATGCGGCGAATGCGCCGCTCCAGGCTGCGCTTGTCCTCGTAGCCGTCGGCGATCATGTTCTTGAGCAGCACGATGTTGCTGTTGAGGTACTCGACGATCGGTGCCTGGTTCAGCTTGATCGTGCAGCCCGCGGCGCTGCGCTCGGCGCTCGCGTCGCTGAGCTCGAAGGCCTGCTCCACCTTGAGCTCGGGCAGGCCCTCGATCTCGAGGATGCGGCCGGAGAACACGTTCTTCTTGCCCGCCTTGGCCACCGTCAGCAGCCCGGACTTGATGGCGTAGTAGGGGATCGCGTGCACGAGGTCGCGCAGCGTGATGCCCGGCTGCATCTGCCCCTTGAAGCGCACGAGCACGCTCTCGGGCATGTCCAGCGGCATGACGCCGGTGGCCGCACCGAAGGCCACCAGCCCCGAGCCGGCCGGGAAGCTGATGCCGATCGGAAAGCGCGTGTGGCTGTCCCCGCCCGTGCCCACGGTGTCGGGCAGCAGCATGCGGTTGAGCCAGCTGTGGATCACGCCGTCGCCCGGGCGCAGAGAAATGCCGCCGCGGTTGCTGATGAAGGCGGGCAGCTCGCGGTGCGTCTTCACGTCCACCGGCTTCGGGTAGGCCGCCGTGTGGCAGAAGCTCTGCATCACGAGGTCGGCGCTGAAGCCCAGGCAGGCGAGGTCCTTGAGCTCGTCGCGGGTCATCGGCCCGGTGGTGTCCTGGCTGCCCACGGAGGTCATCTTCGGCTCGCAGTAGGTGCCCGGGCGCACGCCCTGGCCCTCGGGCAGCCCGCAGGCGCGGCCCACCATCTTCTGCGCCAGCGTGAAGCCGCGCGTGGAGGCGGCCGTGGGCTTGGGCAGCCGGAAGGCGGTGCTCGCCGGCAGGCCCAGGAACTCGCGCGCCTTGGCCGTGAGCGAGCGGCCGATGATGAGGTTGATGCGTCCGCCGGCACGCACCTCGTCGAGCAGCACGTCGTTCTTGAGGGCGAAGGTCGCCACCGTCTCGGCGCCGCGGGTGATGCGGCCGTCGTAGGGGTGGATGTCGATCACGTCGCCCATCTCGAACTTCGTCACGTCCACCTCGATGGGCAGGGCGCCGGAATCCTCCTGCGTGTTGAAGAAGATCGGCGCGATCTTGCCGCCGAGCGTGACGCCGCCGAAGCGCTTGTTGGGCACGAAGGGGATGTCCTGGCCTGTCATCCAGATGACGCTGTTGGTGGCGCTCTTGCGGCTCGAGCCCGTGCCCACCACGTCGCCCACGTAGGCCACGAGGTGGCCCTTCTTCTTCAGGTCCTCGATGAACTGGATCGGGCCGCGCTTGCTTTCCTCTTCCGGCTTGAAGGCGGCGTCCGGGCGCGAGTTCTTCATCATCGCCAGTGCGTGCAGCGGGATATCCGGGCGGCTCCAGGCGTCGGGTGCAGGCGAGAGGTCGTCGGTGTTGGTTTCCCCCGGCACCTTGAACACGGTGACGGTGACCGTGCGCGGCAGCTCCGGGCGGGAGGTGAACCACTCGGCCTCGGCCCAGCTCTTCATCACGTGCTGCGCGTGGGCGTTGCCCGTGCGCGCCTTCTCGGCCACGTCGTTGAAGTAGTCGAACATCAGGAGGGTCTTCTTCAGGCCCTCGGCGGCGATCGAGGCCACCTGCGCGTCGTCGAGCAGCTCGATGAGCGGGTGCACGTTGTATCCGCCCACCATGGTGCCCAGCAGCTCGGTGGCCTTCTCGCGCGAGACCAGGCCCACCGAGATGTCGCCGTGCGCCACGGCGGCCAGGAACGAGGCCTTGACCTTGGCCGCGTCGTCCACGCCCGGGGGCACGCGGTGCGTGAGCAGGTCCAGCAGGAAGGCCTCCTCACCGGGTGGCGGTGCCTTGACGAGCTCCACGAGCGCAGCCACCTGCTGCGCCGACAGCGGCAGGGGCGGAATGCCGAGGGCGGCGCGCTCGGCGGCATGTTGGCGGTAGGCTTCCAGCATCGTCTCTCTCCTGGGGTTTCTGCGAGTATTGTGTCTTATACAAGACTTGGCTGGAACGAGCCTGACACGGCGCAAAGGAGATCGTGCAAAGGCGTGTCTCGTTCACGGGTTCGGCCGTGCGCTTGTTCGGCTGCGCGCCCGTATGCCCGTACGCCCGCACGACCTCCTGGGCGGGTGAACCTCATCCCTCGCGGGATGGTCATGCCGCCGCGCGAACCCAGCCCGAGGGGCTAGTCGCCGAAAAAGGCCGCCCGGACCTCTCCGGGCAGGGGCTGCCCGGTGCGGTGTGCACGCTCGATCAGGTGCCAGAAGTAGCGGTAGCTGGCGCGGTCGTGCAGCTGGTCGAGATGGCGGATGGGCGCCCACTGTGCGGCGCGCGCCGCCAGCAGGATCTCGATGGCCAGGTCGACCTCGGCCGCCGTGGGCGAGAAGGCCTCGACGATGGGCCGGATCTGCGAGGGGTGGATGCTCCACATGCGGGTGTAGCCCAGTGCCCGGCAGGCCATCTCGGCGGCGGCCTGCAGCTGCTGCATGTCCTTGAGCTCCGTCACGACACAGTGCGAGGGCGTCTTGCCCTGGCCGTGGCAGGCGGCAGCGATCTCGAGCTTGGCGCGCACGATGAGCGGGTGGTCGAACTGCCCGGCGGCCGTCATGGCTGCCTGCGGGATCGCCCCGCGGTGCGCGGAGACGAAATCCATCAGGCCGAAGGAGACGCTCTCGATACGCGGGTGTGCGGCAATGGCCTGCACCTCGCGCAGGGCGCCGTGCGTCTCCACCAGGGTGTGCAGCGGAATCACGCGTGCCAGGCCGTGGCGCGCCGCCGCGGCGTCCACGGCCTGCGCCGCGCGCTGCACGTCGGCCACGCCGCGCGGCTTGGGGATCATGAGATAGGCCACCTGCTGGCCGGCGCGCCGCACGAGCACGTCCACCACCTCTTCGAATCGCGGGTGGTCCACCGGCTGCACGCGCGCGCCCACGCGGCCGAAGCGGTTGTCCGGCCCCGAGATGAGCTCGCTGCACAGGTGCGCGTGCTCGATCTCACCGCCTACCGGCGCGCCATCTTCGCCATCGAGCGAGACATCGAAGACCGGCCCCATCTCCGCCTGCAGCGCCAGGCTCTTGCGCATGCGCGCCTCGACGCCGCTGTAGTGGTCGCAAACCGGCAGTGGCGTGGCCACCGGCTCGCCTGGCTCGAAGAGCGCGTCGCGAGGGTGGATGGGCGGGGCCGTGGACATATGCAGGATCAGCGCGGCGAGCGTGGCTTGGAGGAACCCGAGCCTAGCGCACCCGGCCGCGCGCCGGGGCGGGAGCCCCGCGCAGGGCTGTCGGACCGGCTGCCGCCATTGGACGGCCGACCCGAGCCCTGGGGCTGACCCCGACCGGAGGAACGGCCTCCCCCACCACCACCGCCCCCACCGCCGCCGCCACCGCCGCCACCACCACCCGGGCGGCCGCCGCCCGAGCGGCGCGGGCCTGCAACACCGATGGTCATGCGCCCGAGGACGATCGGCTCGGCCTTCTCGCCCGCAGGGGGCTCGAAGCCCGGCACCACCTCGCGCGGGATGCTGCGCTTGATCAGCCGCTCGATATCCTTGAGGAAGATGTCCTCGTCCACGCAGGCCAGCGAGATCGCCTCGCCCGTGGCGCCGGCACGGCCGGTGCGGCCGATGCGGTGCACGTAGTCCTCCGGCACGTTGGGCAGCTCGAAGTTCACGACGTGCGGCAGCTGGTCGATGTCGATGCCGCGCGCGGCGATGTCGGTGGCCACCAGCACCTGCAGATCGCCGCTCTTGAAATCGGCCAGCGCCTTGGTGCGCGCACCCTGGCTCTTGTTGCCGTGGATGGCCATGGCCGTGATGCCGTGGTCGTTGAGGTACTCGGTGAGCCGGTTGGCGCCGTGCTTCATGCGCGTGAAGACGAGCACCTGGTGCCAGTCGCCCTGCTTGATGAGGTGGGCGAGCAGTTCCTTCTTGCGCTCGCGCCCGACCGGGTGGATCTTCTGCGCGATGGTCTCGGCCGTGGCGTTGCGCCGGGCCACCTCGATGAGGGCGGGCTGGTTCAGCAGCCGGTCGGCCAGCGCCTTGATCTCGTCGCTGAAGGTGGCCGAGAAGAGCAGGCTCTGCTTCTTGGCCGGCACGATCGCGAGCACCTTCTTGATGTCGTGGATGAAGCCCATGTCGAGCATGCGGTCGGCTTCGTCGAGCACGAAGATCTCCACGTGCGAGAGGTCCAGCGTGCCTTGCTGGTGGTGGTCGAGCAGCCGCCCGGGCGTGGCCACGAGGATGTCCACGCCGCGGCGCAGGCGGTCCACCTGGGGTTGCATGCCCACACCGCCGAACATCACCATGCTCGTCAGCGGCAGGTACTTGCCGTAGGTGCGCACGCTTTCTTCGACCTGCGCCGCGAGCTCGCGCGTGGGCGTGAGGATCAGCGCCCGGATGGCCAGGCGCCCGCGTGCGTCGCGCTTGGGGCCCTGGGCGGCCAGCCGGTGCAGCATCGGCAGCGTGAAGCCGGCGGTCTTGCCGGTGCCCGTCTGGGCGCCGGCCAGGAGGTCGCCGCCCTTGAGGACGGCAGGGATGGCTTGCGCCTGGATCGGGGTGGGCGTGTCATAGCCCTGTTCGCGCACGGCGCGCAGCAACGGCTCGGCCAGGCCGAGTTCAGAGAAGTTCATCGATGAGGGCCCGTGGGGCCATGGTTCGCTGCCTGCGGGCACCCGGGGAGGGCGCACCAGTCTGCAGGGCGAGGGTTGGGAGTGCCGGATCAGGCAGCGTCGCACCGACTGGGGACGCGACGACCTTGTCAGTCTACCGCACCCGAGGCCTCGAAGACGGCGCCGCTGCGGCACTCGTCGCGCCGCCTTGCGCGTGCGCAGCGCCGGCATCGGCACCGGCACCAGCGACGTGGCGGACCGGGCCCACGCAGGCCCTGCATCAATCCCGCACGGACCACGCCGCCCAGGCCCACGCCAGCAACGCCACCGGCGAGCCCACCCAGGGCAGGTCACCTGGGTCGAGATGCGCAATGGCCACGCCCCCCAGCGCCGCGCCGGCCGCCGTGCCCAGGTAGAGCACCGAGCTGTTGAGGGACAGCGCCAGCGGGGTCTGCGGCCCCGCGATCCGCGCCAGCCGAAGCTGCTGTGGCGCCATGAGGCAAAAGCCCGCGCCTCCCCACACCATCACCACGGGCAGCATCGCCCAGGCGTGCCCGCGCGTGAGCGGCAGCAGTGCCAGGCTCGCAGCAAGCAGGGCCAGCCCGCCCAGCAGCGTGCGACGCGGGCCCAGCCGGTCGGCCGCGCGGCCGCCCAGCAACGTGCCGACGACGCCTGCCACCCCGAACGCCGAGATCGACGCCGAGAGCCCGGCACGCTCCATCGGCACGAGCGCCACGAGCATCGGCCCGACGTAGGCGAAGACGGTGAAGATGGCGACGAAGTAGCTGAAGGTCAGCGAGTAGACCGACCACAGCCGCGGGTTGCGCAGCAGCGCTCCCGCCCCGGCCAGCACAGACGGCGCCTCGGGCTGGCGCTCGCCCGGCACGCTTCGCCACAGGATTGCCGTGGCCAGTGCGCACAGCCCGGTGATGATCCACGCCGGCACGCGCCAGCCCCAGCCCAGGCCCGCCCAGGCTGCCAGAGGCACGCCCGTGACGTAGCTCAGGCTGATGCCCAGGAACACGATCGACAGCGCACGGGCCCGTCGATCGCCCGGCACCAGGCCCACCGTGAGCCCGGCCATGAGCGCCGTGGTTGCCGAGCCGGCGCCCATGAGGACGCGCGCGGCCAGCAGCGTGGGCAGGTCCGGTGCCAGGGCCGTGAGCGCGTTGCCCAGCGTGAAGACCGCAAACACCGCCGCGAGCGCGCCGCGACGCGACATCCGGCCCGTGAGCGTCAGCACCACGGGCGCCAGAACGGCGGTGGCCACCGCGTAGAGGGTGGTGGTCTGGCCCACTGCGGCCACGCTCGTGCCCAGCGACTCGGCCATGGGCTCGAGCAGCCCGGTGTTCATGAAGGCGGCGCTGCCGATGAGCAGGTTCACCGCGGCAAACAGCAACAGCAGGCGGCCGGTTGCGGGCGCCTCCGCTGCGCCCGCGAGGTGTCCGGCTGGCAATGTCATCCCTGGACCTTAGCAGGTCGCCCCGATAATGGCGGGTTGGCGCGCTGCGCCCCCACTTCCTCCGGCACCCGCCTTCCGAGCACATCCATGGCCCAGTACGTATTTACGATGAACCGCGTCGGCAAGATCGTGCCGCCGAAGCGGCAGATCCTGAAGGGCGTGTCGCTGTCCTTCTTCCCTGGCGCCAAGATCGGCGTGCTCGGCCTGAACGGCTCGGGCAAGTCCACGCTGCTCAAGATCATGGCGGGCCTGGACAAGGACATCGAGGGCGAAGCCGTTCCGATGCCCGGTCTGAAGATCGGCTATCTGCCCCAAGAGCCTCAGATGGACGCGGACCAGACCGTTCGCGAAGCCGTCGAGCAGGGCATCGGCGGCGTGCTGGCCGCCAAGAAGCGACTGGAGGAGGTGTACGCCGAGTACGCCGAGCCGGATGCCGACTTCGACAAGCTCGCCGCCGAACAGGCCGAACTGGAGGCCGTCATCGCCGCGGCCGGCAGCGAGAACACCGACCTGCAGCTCGAACTCGCCGCCGACGCACTGCGCCTGCCGCCCTGGGAGGCCACCATCGGCAACCTGTCCGGCGGCGAGAAGCGCCGCGTGGCGCTGTGCCGGCTGCTGCTGTCCAGGCCCGACATGCTGCTGCTGGACGAGCCCACCAACCACCTGGACGCCGAGTCCGTGGAGTGGCTCGAGCACTTCCTGCAGCGCTTCCCCGGCACGGTCGTGGCCATCACCCACGACCGCTACTTCCTCGACAACGCCGCCGAGTGGATCCTCGAGCTCGACCGCGGCCAGGGCATTCCCTGGAAGGGCAACTACTCCGATTGGCTCGACCAGA
>JBIIED010000169.1:0-7566 GCA_044237995.1 Rubrivivax sp.
CTGCACCACACCGTCCTGGCACGCCGCCGACCCCATCGCCGCATTGATCGACGACGCGCTCGCCCCCGGCGCAAAGCTCGCGCACACACGCGTCCTCGCAGGAATGCCCCCAGGCACCCCAGCCGCGCGCCAGTCCGTACGCCGCTCCATCGGCACCACGTCTTCAGGTGCAGGGGCGGACGACGGGAGTTCGCTCGAGGGCGTGCCCGGCCCGTCGGCTACCTGGCCACCGAGCGCGGCCCGCGCAGCCAGGGCGCCGGCCAGCACCCCGACGCGCGCCGCCTCAGGCCAGGGCCGGTTCACCCACCTCGAGTTGCAACTCGTCGGCCACCGGCTGTGCCCACGGCCCGTCGATGCGGGCTCGCTGCTCGAGCGCAGCGGTCAGCAGCAGCCGGCTGCACAGCAGATTGATGCGACGCGGCACGCCACCGGTGCGGGTGTGCACGAGCTGCACCGCCTCGGGGTCGAAGAGCTCGCCGCCGGCCCATCCCGCATGGCGCAGCCGGAACCCGATGTAGGCACCGGTCTCGGCCTCGCTCAGCGGCGCGAGGTGGCAGGCGGCGATCACGCGCTGGCGCATCTGCTCCAGCCCCGGCCGGCGCAGCAGGTCGCGCAGCCCCGGCTGCCCGACGAGGAAGCTCTGCAGCAAGGCGCGGTTGCCGAGCTGGTAGTTCGACAGCATGCGCAGCTCCTCGATCTCCGAGGGCCCGAGGTTCTGCGCCTCGTCCACCACCAGCAGCGCGCGGCGCCCGCCGGCGGCCACCGCGGTGAAGAAGGCCTCCAGCGTGCCGAGCATGCGCGCCTTCGAGCCGTCAGGCATGGGCACACCGAAGGCCTGGCCGATGGCACGCAGCAACTCGCCGCTGTCGAGCTGCGTATTGGCGACTTCCGCAGCGAGCACCTGGGCCGGATCGAGCTGGCCGAGCAGCGACTTCACGAGCGTCGTCTTGCCCGCCCCGATCTCCCCGCTCACGACGATGAAGCCCTCGCGCTGGAAGACGCCGAACTTGAGGTACGACATGGCCTGCGAATGGCCGCGGCTGCGGAACCAGCACGCGGGGTCGGGGCTCAGCTGGAAAGGCGGCGCGTCCAGGCCGAAGTGCGATTCGAACATGGGTGGTTCCGGCCTCAGGCCGCGCCGGCAGGCAGGTGGTTGAGCAGCGCCACCACGGGCGGCCCGGCCTCGAGCGAAGCGAAGGCCTGCTGCACGAGCGGGAGTGGCGTGCGCTGCGCCGAGACCACCACCACCACCTGTGTCGCCAGGGCCGCCAGCGCGCCCGCGTCGGCGCTGCGCAGCAGCGCAGGCGCGTCGACGATCACCACCCGATCTGGCCGGTGGCCGATGAGCTGCGCCACCAGGCCACGCATGCCCGGACCGGCGAAGAGCTCGTGGGAGCGCGAGTCTGGCGCGCCGGCCGGCAGCAGCGACAGGGACGGCAGGCTCGTGGGCAGCAAGGCACGCGTGAGCGGCAGGGCCGGGTCGGTCAGCAGTTCGGTCAGGCCGACGCCTCCGGTCACGCCCAGGCGCGACAGCACCTGAGGGCGCTTCATGTCGGCCTCCACCAGCAGCACCGAGGTATCCACCTCCATCGCCATGCTCAGCGCCAGGTTGATGGCGCAGGTGGTGCGGCCCTCGCCATCCACGGCGCTCGTCACGACCACCAGCGCGCCGCTGCCCGGGCGCGAGGCGGCCGATTCACGCATCCGGTCGAGCAAGGCACGCTTGGCCCGGCGGAAATCCTCCGCCAGCGGCGCCTGCTCCAGGCCCGGCACCAGATAGCCCGCCTGGGCCAGGCGCGGCAGATCCAGCGGAACAGGCGCGTTGACCCATCCGGCCGCAACGCCATCGGCCGCCAGGGCCGTGCCCGCCGCGGCGGGCGCCCCTGCCGCGCGGGCTTCATCGGCCAGCCCGGTGGCCGCCCCCGCCCCGCCTGCCGCCGCGGAGCGGGCACTGCGCATCACGCGTGCCTGCGACTCGCGTGCATCCAGGCCCGCCGCTCCCCACGGTACGTCGATCCCCGCGCGGTTCAGCGCCTCCAGCCGTCGCGCCGCCTGCTCGATGATGCTCATAGCCCGAATCCCCCACCCGTGCGCTGCAACCAGGCCAGCGCCATGCCCTGCAGGGCGAGCAGCACCACTGCCGCACCCGCCACCCACCACACGCCCGGCTCCGCCATCACGCCTTGCGGCGACCAGGCCCGGATCTCGCCGATCACGGGCCGCTGCACGAGGCGCTGCAGCGCAGACGCGTCCTCCACCGTCGGGCGCAGCCGCTCCACGCCCAGCGGCACGGCCATGGCCGCCAGCAGCGACAGCAGCACGGCCGCCCAACCCAACTCGATCCGGCCCGGGAAAACCGGCGCGGAGCCGGCGCGCGCCGGCTCGATCACCCGGAAGCCCGCATTGCGCGAGGACTCCTCGGCCTTCAGCCCGAGCGCGGCCGACTCGCCCTTGGCCACGAGCTGGTCGTAGGTCTTGCGGGCGAACTCCACCTCCAGGCTCAGCTGCGCCAGCTCGGCCTCGATCGCCGGCGCACGGTCGGCCGCGGCGCGCACCTCGGCCAGGCGCTGCTGCGCCACGGCCAGACGGCTGCGCAGCGCCGCCACCTGCGCCTCGGCCTCCGCCAGCTGGCTGCGCAGCCGCTGGTAGACCGGGTTGGTGGGGCTGCCGGCACGCGCCGGCTCGGGATCGCGTTCGCGCTTGAGATCCTCGGTGCGGATCACGCCTTCGCGCGCGGCGATCACCTCGGGGTGCTGTTCGCCCAGGCGCACCAGCAACTCGTCGAGCGCCTTGCGCCGCGTCGTGAGCTCCACGTCCACCGGACGCTGCGGATCCTCGCGCGAAAGTTCGGCCCGGTACGAATCGCGCGACTGCTCGGCCGCGGCCAGCTCCGAGCGCAGCCTGGACACCGACTCCTGGGTGGCCGCGATGCGCGCGAAGTAGTCATCCTTGGAGACTCCACTTGCACCGAACTGGCGCACCTTGAAGCCCGTCAGACGCCGCTCCGCCTCCATGAGACGCGATTCGCTGGCCTGGCGCTGCGCCAGCAGGAAGCGGTCGGCGTCCTGGACGTCGCGCCGCTTCTCACCGTCGGAGACCTCGCCGAACAGCTCCACCAGCCCCTGCACGACGCGGCGCGCCCGCTCGGGGTCGGTGTCGCGGTAGCTCACGGTGTGGATGCCGTTCTCGTCGGCGCTGAGCTTGGTGCGCGAAATCAGCCGCACGAGCGAGTTCTCACGCTCCTCGGCCGTAGCCGCCGGCAATCCGAACTCGTTGCGCTCGAGCATTCGCGCCAGCTGCGGGCTGGCCGTCGCCTCGCGCGCCAGCACACGCGCCTGGCGCTCGGACTCGGCCGACTGCACCGACATGCCCGAGATCAGCGGACGCAGCGCCGACTGTGTGTCCACCACCAGGCGCGCAGTGGCCTCGTAGCGCTGCGGCACATAGGGCAGCGCCAGGGCCGCCACGACCGCCACGCCCCAGGCGCTGGCCAGGGCCAGCCCGCGCCGGCGCCACAGCGTGCGCCCCGCGCGCCTGAGGCCCAGCACCAGTTCCTCGAACTCTCCGGGCGGCTGCACCGCCCGCCTTTCCTGATCCGGCATCGTCATGACAGCACCCTCGTTGGCACGCCCGCCACGCGCGCCCCTGGGGGCACGTGGCGGATCACAGTGCTGCCCAGGCCGGTGAGCGCGCCGTCTCCGATGCGCACGCCCTGCAGCACGCTCGTGCCGCTGCCCAGGTAGCAGTTCTCACCCACCTGCACGTGGCCGGCCAGGGTCACCCCGGTGCCCACCAGCGTCCAGTCGCCCACCACCGTGTCGTGGTGGATCACCGCGTTGGGCAGCACGCACACGTGGTCGCCGATCACGGCATTGGCGGTGACCACGACACCAGCCATCACGAGCACGTTGCGCCCGATCCGGGCCAGCGGCGACACGCTTGCACTTGGGTGCACGACGCTGGCCCATCGCTCCTGCGGCACGCGCAGGCTCTCCACGAGTGCGCGGCGTTCGCGGTAGCTGTGCGGCCCGCCCGGCACGGCAAGCACGTGCGCCTGCGGCCACAGATCAAGCGCCTCGCGCCCGCGCACCGGGTAGCCGGCGCAGCCGGCAGCCTGCTTGGCCGGCGTATCGTCGAGGAAGGCCTCGAGCGCCCAGCCGTCGCCCAGGCAGCCCAGTGCCTCCAGCGCGTTGCCGTTGCACGGGAAGAGGAGGAGCGGCCGCCCCCGGGCCTCGGCCTCAGGCCGCACCGGCCTGCCCCAAACCGGTTGCGGCAGGCGCGCCAGACCAGCCGCTTCGGGCCACGGCAGCGGCCGCACGGGGCGCCGCCTGCGAGGGCTGCCGCTTGGCGCTCGCCAGCGCTCGCACTGCCTGGCCCACGCGTTGCACCTGCGCATCGGTCAGCTCGGCATACATGGGCAGCGACAGCACCGTCTGAGCCGCCGCTTCCGCATGCGGGAACTGCCCGCGCCGGCCACCGAGCTCGCTAAACGCCGGCAACAGGTGGATGGGCTTGGGGTAATGGATGCCGGTGGCCACGCCCTGGCGCGCCAGGGCGTGTTGCCAAGCCTCGCGCTCGGCAGTTCTCACCGCGTAGACATGGTGGACATGGTGATAGCCGGCTGGCGTGGCCTGGGCCTGTATCGGGGTGCTGGCCAGCAGCTCGTCGTACCGCGCCGCCACACGTGAACGCGCCTCGGTCCAGGCCGGCAGGTGGCGCAGCTTGGCGCGCAACACCGCGCCCTGGATCGCCTCCATGCGGAAGTTGTAGCCCTTGATCTCGTGGTGGTACTTCTGCGGCGCGCCCCAGTCGCGCAGCAGCCGCACGCGCCGTGCAAGGTCCGCGTCGCCCGTCACCACCATGCCGCCCTCGCCGCACGCGCCCAGGTTCTTGCCCGGGTAGAAGCTGAAGCACGCCAGGTGCCCGAAGCTGCCCGCGCGCCGGCCGTGCAGCTCGGCGCCGTGCGCCTGCGCCGCGTCCTCGACGACCACCAGGCCGTGCCGGCGGGCGATCTCGCCGATGGCATCCATGTCGGCCATGAGGCCGTACAGGTGCACCGGCAGGATGGCGCGTGTGCGCGGCGTGATCGCCGCCTCCAGCGCGCGCGGATCCATCGTGAGCGTGGCCGGATCGATGTCCACGAAGACCGGCCGTGCGCCCGTATAGTCGATCGCGCTGGCCGTGGCCACGAAGGTGAATGGCACCGTGATCACCTCGTCGCCCGGGCCGACACCAGCAGCCAGCAGCGCCAGGTGCAGCGCGCTCGTGCCGGTGTTGACGGCCACGCCGAAGGGACGCTGGCAGTAGGCCGCGAACTCCTGCTCGAAGGCCTCCACCTCGGGGCCGAGCGTGAAGTGGCAGCTGTCGAGCACACCCGCGATGGCCGCATCGATCTCGGCCCGCATGCTGCGCATCTGCGCCTTGAGGTCGACGAACGGAATGGGGGTGTCGCTTGCCTCTCGCGCGAGGCTCTCCGGGGTAGTAGCAGTCACGACGCAGCTTCCTCCTTCAGGTAGATGGTTTCGCCCTTGCGGTGCATGGATTCGGTGGCGGCCTCGATGATCTGCACCATGCGCAGCCCGAAGTCCGCGCCCGTGAGCGCCGGCGTGCCGTTGGTGATGCAGTCCACGAAGTGCTCGCCCTCGATGCGCAGCGCCTCGGTGGTGCCGAGCTGGGGCGACCACATGTCGCCGCTGCGGTAGCCCACGCGCATCTCGCGCGTGCGCTGCGGGTCGTCGCTCATCTCCACGCCCCGGTCGTAGACCTTGATCTTGTCGCTGGGCTGCAGGTCGTCGTAGGAGATCATGCGGCGGCTGCCGCCCACCACGATCTGGCGCACCTTCACCGGCGCGAGCCAGCTCACGTTGACGTGGCCAATGGTGCCCCCGTCGTAGTACAGCGTCACGTAGGCCAGGTTCTCGGGCGTGCCCGGGAAGTGGTTCACGCCGTTGGCCGACACCGCGTTGGGCTTGCGCTTGAGCAGGTGGTCCATGATCGCGAAGTCATGCACCGCAAGGTCGCAGATCACGCTCACGTCGCGCTGGAACAGGCCGAGGTTCACACGCGTGGAGTCCACGTAGTAAACGTCGCCGATCTCGCCGCTGGCGATGAGCTCGGCCATCTTGCGCACCGCCGGTGTGTAGATGAAGGTGTGGTCCACCAGCAGCACGCGGTCGCGCTTCCTGGCCTCCTGGCCGAGCTCGCGTGCCTGCGTGCTCGTCTCGGTCATGGGCTTTTCCAGCCACACGTGCTTGCCCGCCTGCAGCGCGCGCAGGCCCAGCGCGTGGTGCGTGGCCGCGGGCGTGGCGATCGCCACCGCGTCCACCTCCGGGTCGGCCAGCAGCGCGTCGAAGTCGTCCGTCGTCTTCAGCCCCGGGTGACGCTGCTGGGCCAGCGCGCGCCGCGCGGGGTTGAGGTCAGCCACCCCCGCCACGCGCGCGCCAGGCGTCTCCATGAAGTTGCGCACCAGGTTCGGGCCCCAGTAGCCATAGCCCACCACGCCGATGCCAACCATCAGGCAGCCCTCAGGCGCGCAGCCTCGCGCATGCGCATGTCGCCCATCACGCGCGCCGGCACACCGGCCACGATCGCGTGGTCCGGCACGTCGGCCACCACCACCGCGCCGGCGCCCACGAGGGCCCCCTCGCCGATTGTCACGCCGCTGCGGATCGTGGCGTTGGTGCCGATCGAGGCACGTCGCTTGACGTGTGTCGTCTCGACCTGCCAGTCGGCCTCGGTCTGCAGCTGGCCCTGCTCATTGGTGGCGCGCGGATAGGTGTCGTTGGTGAACATGACCCCGTGGCCGATGAACACCTCCTCGTCGATGCGCACGCCTTCGCACACGAAGCTGTGCGAGGAGATCTTGCAGCGCGCACCGATGTGCGCGTTCTTCTGGATCTCGACGAATGCGCCGATGCGCGTGCCGGCGCCGATGTGGCAACCGTACAGGTTGACCAGCGCAGGCTGGAACACCTGCACCCCCTCTTCCATCACCACCGTGTCCGATACCGGCATGCGCTGCTCCAGTTGGACCGCAGTGCCCAGTGCACCGCGCGTCGTCTTGTCTGGAGCCCAGTGTGTTCGGGGGTGGCCGAAGGGGCAATCGGCAACCTAGGGGCGAAGGCCCGCGCACGCTCAATGCGGTGCGCGGGCCTGGGTTCAAGCTCTCATGCGTGGCCGGGTCTGCACGATGCAGCCGGGCCGGCCACCGATCAGCTTCCCGGGTAGCAGGCGGTGCGCGAGAAGGAGCCGCCCGAGCCGAGGCTGCGCGACTGCCAGCACTGCTGCGCGGGGATGCTGTGCACGCGCCCGTTGGCCTCACCCCATGCCGTGCCCCCTGTCACCTCCGGCCCGATGGGCGGCCACGCCGTTGCAGCCGGGAACCACGCAGGCTTCACGTCGTACACGTACGACGCTCGCAGCGCGCGCGTGGCAGGCACCGCCACCCCCGCAGGCAGCTCACCGGCCTCCCAGCGCACCGCCCGGCTGTAGCTGTCGTAGTTGCCCCACCTCAAGAGCGTGCCCTTGACCTTGGCATCCGGGTAGCTCATCCCACCAGGCACCGCG
>JBIIED010000170.1:0-7555 GCA_044237995.1 Rubrivivax sp.
CGTGCTGGTGGGCATCAACCTGCTGCGCGAGGGGCTGGACCTGCCGGAGGTGTCCCTCGTGGCGATCCTGGACGCCGACAAGGAAGGCTTCCTGCGTGCCGAGCGCAGCCTCATCCAGACGATCGGGCGTGCGGCGCGCAACCTGCATGGCAAGGCCATCCTGTATGCCGAGCATGTGACCGACTCGATGCGCCGGGCCATCGACGAAACCGAGCGCCGCCGCACGCGCCAGCTGGCGCACAACGCCGAGCACGGGATCGTTCCGCGTGGGGTCATCAAGCAGGTGCGCGAGCTCATCGACGGCGTCGTCTCCGACCGGGCCGAGCGCGAGGGCGCGGCGGCGCGCGCCACGGCGGTGGCCGTGGAGGAGGCGCTCGACGAGAAGGACCTCGGCAAGCGCATCCGCCAGCTCGAACGCCAGATGCTCGAGCACGCGCGCAACCTCGAATTCGAGAAGGCCGCTCGCGTGCGCGACCAGCTCTCCCAGCTGCGCGAACTGGCCTTCGGGGCGAGCGTGGCCGACAACGTCGTCTCCCTTCCGGCCGGCGGCCCCGGGAACTCCGCGCGCAGAACTTGATCAAAACGCTCGACTTCTGGTAAAGTCGAGCAATTCACTAGGAATCGAACCCGGATCGGAGGACTTCTCGATGCGTCTGACCACCAAGGGCCGCTTTGCGGTCACCGCGATGATCGACCTGGCCCTGCGCTCGCACAACGGGCCCGTGGCGCTGGCGGCCATCAGCCAGCGCCAGCAGATCTCGCTGTCGTACCTGGAGCAGCTGTTCGGCAAGCTGCGCCGCCACGAACTCGTGGAGAGCACCCGCGGCCCTGGCGGCGGCTACTCGCTCGGGCGCGACATGGCCGAGATCACGGTGGCCGACATCATCGTCGCCGTGGACGAGCCCATCGACGCCACTGGCTGCGGCGGCAAGGAAAGCTGCATGGGCGAGGAGTCGGGCAAGTGCATGACGCACGACCTGTGGACGAGCCTGAACACCAAGATGATCGAGTTCCTCGACTCGGTGTCGCTCAAGAAGCTGGTCGACGAGCAACTGGCCAAGGGCATTTCCATCGAAGGCACACCGGTCAAGCGCGCGATCTCCTCGCAGCCGGTGGTCAAGCCGATCAAGGTGACGGCGCCCAACTCCGTGTTCGCCCTTGGCAACACCCTGAGCAAGTGACCCGGGCCCCCCGCTTCCTGGGGCGCACCGACATGGCTGCATCCCCCGTTTCGAGATCCCTGCGATGACCCCGCACCTGCCCATCTACATGGATTACGGCGCCACGACGCCGGTTGACCCGCGCGTCGTGGACGCGATGATTCCCTGGTTGCGCGAGCACTTCGGCAACCCCGCCTCGCGCAGCCACGCATGGGGCTGGGAGGCCGAGGAGGCCGTTGAGCGCTCGCGCGCCGACGTGGCCGCGCTGATTGGTGCCGATCCGCGCGAGATCGTCTGGACCTCCGGCGCGACCGAGTCGAACAACCTGGCCATCAAGGGCGCGGCGCACTTCTACGCCTCGCGCGGCAAGCACCTGATCACCGTCAAGACCGAGCACAAGGCCGTGCTCGACACGATGCGCGAGCTCGAGCGCCAGGGCTTCGAGGTGACGTACCTGGACGTGCAGGAGGACGGCCTGCTCGACCTCGATCGTTTCCGCGACGCGTTGCGCCCGGACACGATCCTGGCCTCCGTGATGCTCGTGAACAACGAGATCGGCGTGATCCAGGACATGCCGGCCATCGGCGCGATGTGCCGCGAGCGCGGGATCATCCTGCACGTGGACGCCGCGCAGGCCACGGGCAAGGTGGCCATCGACATGGCCACCCTCCCGGTGGACCTGATGAGCCTGGCTTCCCACAAGACCTACGGCCCCAAGGGCATTGGCGCGCTCTATGTGCGGCGCAAGCCGCGCGTGCGGCTGGAGGCGCAGATGCACGGCGGCGGCCACGAGCGCGGCATGCGCTCGGGCACGCTGCCCACGCACCAGTGTGTCGGCATGGGCGAGGCCTTCCGGCTGGCACGACTGGAGATGGGCGCCGAGAGCGAGCGCACGCGCATGCTGCAGCAGCGGCTGCTGGCGGGGCTGCAGCCCATCGAGCAGATCTTCATCAACGGCCACCTGGAGCGGCGCGTGCCGCACAACCTCAACGTCTCCTTCAATTTCGTCGAGGGCGAGTCGCTCATCATGGGTGTCAAGGGCATCGCCGTGTCCTCCGGCTCGGCCTGCACCTCGGCGAGCCTGGAGCCGAGCTACGTGCTGCGGGCCCTGGGCCGCAGCGACGAGCTCGCCCACTCCAGCCTTCGCATGACGATCGGCCGCTTCACGACCGAGGCCGAGATCGACTACGCCATCGCGACGCTTCAGGATCGCGTCTCCAAGCTGCGTGAGCTCTCGCCGCTGTGGGAGATGTACCGCGACGGCATCGACCTCTCCACGATCCAGTGGACCGCTCACTGAGCCGGGCCACCCTGCGCTCCGGCACCTACCCCGACCTTCACACGCACGGCACCCCGCGCTTCGAACCATGGCATACAGCGACAAGGTCATCGACCACTACGAGAACCCCCGCAACGTCGGCTCCTTCGACAAGGGCGACGACAGCATCGGCACCGGCATGGTGGGGGCACCGGCCTGCGGCGACGTGATGAAGCTGCAGATCAAGGTCAATCCCGCCACCGGGCTGATCGAGGACGCCCGCTTCAAGACCTACGGCTGCGGCTCGGCCATCGCCTCGAGCTCGCTCGTCACCGAGTGGGTGAAGGGCAAGTCGCTCGATGAGGCGATGACGATCCGCAACACGCAGATCGCGCAGGAACTCGCTCTGCCGCCGGTGAAGATCCACTGCTCGATCCTGGCCGAGGACGCCATCAAGGCTGCCGTGCAGGACTACAAGGCCAAGCACGCCGAGCCGGCCGAGCCCTCGGCCGCCGCCGCGCACTGAGGGGCTCGCCGATGGCCGTCACGCTCACCGAGTCCGCCGCCCGCCACGTGTCGCGCTACCTGCAGCGCCGGGGCCGGGGCGTGGGCGTGCGCCTGGGGGTGAAGACCACCGGCTGCTCGGGCCTGGCCTACAAGCTCGAGTACGCCGACGACCTGACATCCGAGGACATCGTCTTCGAGGATCACGGCGTGAAGGTGCTGGTCGACCCCAGGAGCCTGCCCTACATCGACGGCACGGAGCTTGACTACGTGCGCGAGGGCCTCAACGAGGGCTTCAAGTTCCACAACCCGCGCGAGAAGGATCGCTGCGGCTGCGGGGAGTCGTTCCGCGTCTGAGCTGCGCCGGTCTCCTCGGCGCAAGGCGCGGCCCCGGCCGCGCCTTTCGCTTCCAAGGCCAGGCGCCTGCTGCCCGTCACCCGATGCCCGAACGCCCGCTGGTCGAAGCCTTCCTGCCCACGCGCATGCTCACCACCTTCGTCATCGCGCCCGAGCGCCCGGACCACCCTGAGGTGGCCGAGCTGCTCGCCGAGCTCGATCGCTACCTGGCCAGCCTGTATCCGCCGGAGGCCAACCACATCCTGGACCTGCAGGCCCTGGCCGCACCGGAGGTGAGCTTCTACACCGCGCGCCTGGACGGCCGCGTGGCTGGCTGCGCCGCCGTCCGCCGCCAGGGCGGCGAGCCCGCCACCCGGGGCGAGCCCTACGGCGAGGTCAAGCGCATGATGGTGCGGCCGGACTGCCGGGGGCGCGGCATCGGTGCGGCGCTGCTGCGCACGCTCGAGCGCCGGCTGCGCGAGGAGGGCATCGGCCTGGCGCTGCTCGAGACCGGCCGCACGCAGCATGAGGCGGTGCGCCTGTACGAGGCGGCCGGCTACCGGCCGCGCACGGCTTTCGGCGGCTACCCCGACAACGGCCTGTCGGCCTTCTACGCCAAGCGGCTGGACGCTGCCAGCAGCCAGGAGGCGGCCGCGTGAAGCTCGAGGACGACGACTTTGCCCTCTTCGGTCTGCCGGGCGCCTTCGCGCTCGACCGCGCCGAGCTCGACGCACGCTGGCGCGCCCTGCAGGCGCAGGTGCACCCAGACCGCTTCGCCTCCGAGGGCGCTGCCGCGCAGCGCGTGGCGATGCAGTGGGCGATGCGCGTCAACGAGGCCTACCGTCGGCTTCGTGATCCCTTGTCGCGTGCCGCCTACCTGTGCGGCCTGCGCGGCGTGCCGGTGCAGGGCGAGGGAAGCGCCGCGATGCCCCCTGGCTTCCTGGCCCAGCAGATGGAGTGGCGCGAGCGCATCGAGCAGGCCGAAGGCGCGCCAGCGCTGCGCGCGCTGGACGACGAGGCGGCGGCTTCGGAGCGCGAGACCTTCGAGCAGCTGGCCCTCAAGCTCGACGGGACCACCGGCGCCAGCGGCAGTGCCGCCGAGGCGGCGGCTCTGGTTCGGGCCCTCATGTTCACCCGGCGCCTGCGCGAGGACCTCGCGCGCCGGCTCGAGCCCTTCGACGCCTGACGGCAAGCCTAACCTCCCGCGACGCTGCGCCGTTTCCGTCTTCCCTCCGCACCGACATCCCCCCCATGGCCCTCCTGCAGATCTCCGAACCCGGTCAGTCCCCCGACCCGCACCAGCGGCGCATCGCGGTGGGGATCGACCTGGGCACCACCCATTCGCTGGTGGCGGCGGTGCGCCACGGTGTGGCCGAGTGCCTGCCCGATGCGCAGGGCCGTGTGATCCTGCCTTCGGTGGTGCGCTACCTGGAGGGCGGGCGACGCCAGATCGGCTTCGAGGCGCGCGACGCGCAGGCCGAGGATGCAGCCCACACGGTGTCCTCCGCCAAGCGGCTGATGGGCCGGCGCCTGGCCGATGTGCCCGGGCATGAAAAGCTGCCCTATGCCTTCGTCGACCGGCCGGGCATGGTGGCCATCGCCACCCGCGACGGCGAGAAGACGCCGGTGGAGGTCTCGGCCGAGATCCTCGCTGCGCTGCGTCAGCGCGCCGAAGACACCTTCGACGACGAGCTGCACGGCGCCGTCATCACCGTGCCGGCCTACTTCGACGACGCGCAGCGCCAGGCCACCAAGGACGCGGCGCGGCTGGCGGGCCTGAACGTGCTGCGCCTGCTCAACGAGCCCACCGCCGCCGCAGTGGCCTACGGCCTGGAGAAGGGCAGCGAGGGCCTGTACGCGGTGTATGACCTGGGCGGTGGCACCTTCGACATCTCGCTGCTGCGGCTGTCGCGCGGCGTCTTCGAGGTGGTGGCCACGGGTGGCGATGCGGCGCTCGGCGGGGACGACTTCGACGACGCGCTGGCGCAACGGGCGCTGGCGCAGGCCGGCCTGGCCACTGCCACGGCACAGGACAGGCGTGCCGTCCTCGTGGCGGCGCGAGCTGCCAAGGAACAACTCAGCCAGGCGCAGCAGGTGCGCCTGCAGGCGCGGCTGTCCACGGGCGAGCTCGACGTGGCGGTGGACCGCGCTGCCCTGGAAGCCCTCACCGCGCCGCTGCTCGCGCGCACGATGACGGCCGTGCGCCAGGTGCTGCGCGACGCCGGCGTCGGTCGCCAGGAGGTGCAGGGCGTGGTGCTCGTGGGCGGCTCCACCCGGATGCCGGCGGTGCGCACGGCGGTGGCCGGCTTCTTCGGGCGCGAGCCGCTCACCGATGTCAACCCCGACGAGGTGGTGGCCATCGGCGCGGCGCTGCAGGCGCACGCGCTGGCCGGCCACGGCGATGCCGGGGAGCTGCTGCTGCTGGACGTGACGCCGCTGTCGCTCGGTCTGGAGACCATGGGCGGGCTCGTGGAGCGGATCATCGAGCGCAACGCGACGATCCCGGTGGCCAAGGCACAGGACTTCACCACCTACCAGGATGGCCAGACGGCCATGGCGCTGCACGTGGTGCAGGGCGAGCGCGACCTCGTGGCCGACTGCCGCAGCCTGGCGCGCTTCGAGCTGCGCGGCATCCCGCCGATGGCCGCGGGTGCGGCGCGCATCCGCGTGACCTTCCAGGTTGACGCCGACGGGTTGCTGAGCGTGTCGGCGCGCGAACTCGGCAGCGGCGTGGAGGCCTCGATCGTCGTCAAGCCGAGCTACGGACTGGCCGACGACCAGATCGCACAGATGCTGCAGGAGGGCTTTGCCCACGCCGACGCCGACATGGCCGCGCGCCGCCTCGCCGAGGCGCGAGTGGATGCCGAGCGCATGGTGCTGGCCACCGCCTCGGCGCTGGCCGCCGACGGAGAACTCCTGGAGGCGGGCGAGCGCTCGGCCATCGAGGAGCTGATGCAGGCCGTACGAGCCGCTGCCGCCACCGAGGATGCACCGGCCATCGATACCGCCGTGGAGGCGCTGGCAAGCGGCACCGAGGGCTTCGCCGCCGCCCGCATGAACCGCAGCATCCGCGCTGCGCTGGCTGGCCGCAAGGTCGAAGAGGTCTGAACCCCATGCCCGTGATCCGCATCCTTCCCCACGCTGAGTACTGCCCCGAGGGCGCCACGGTGCAGGCCGCGCGCGGCGAGTCCGTGTGCGAGGCGCTGCTCGAGAATGGCATCGAGATCGAGCACGCCTGCGACATGAGCTGCGCCTGCACCACCTGCCACGTGGTGGTCAAGGAGGGCTTCGAGTCGCTGGGCGCGATGGACGAGGCCGAGGAGGACCTGCTCGACAGGGCCTGGGGCCTGACGCCGACTTCGCGCCTGTCGTGCCAGGCGATCCTGTCGGACCGCGACGTGACGATCGAGATCCCGAAGTACTCGATCAACCACGCCCGGGAGAAGCACTGAGCGGCCGCGCAGGCTGTCTCGTGCCGCGCCGCGCCTGCCAGGTCCAGGGCTGCTGCCGATGATCGTGCTGGGCGTCGAGTCGTCGTGCGACGAGACGGGCGTGGCCATCGTGGAGGCCGGCGCCGACGGGCGCATGCGGCTGCGCGGGGATGCGCTGCACAGCCAGGCGAGGATGCATGCCGAGTACGGGGGCGTGGTGCCCGAGCTCGCCTCGCGTGACCACATCCGGCGCATCGTGCCGCTGACGCGCCAGGCGCTGCGGGACGCAGGCCTGGCCCTTTCCGACATCGATCTCGTGGCCTGGACGCGCGGGCCCGGGCTGGCCGGTGCGCTGCTGGTGGGGGCGGGCTTTGCGGCGGCACTGGCCACTGCGCTGGACCGTCCGGCCCTGGGCGTGCACCACCTGGAGGGGCACCTGCTGTCTCCCTTCCTGTCGGCCGATCCGCCGCAGTTCCCGTTCGTGGCGCTGCTCGTCTCGGGCGGTCACACGCAGCTCATGCGCGTGGAAGCGGTGGGGCGCTACGAGCTGCTGGGCGAGACCATCGACGACGCCGCTGGAGAGGCCTTCGACAAGACGGCCAAGCTCATGGGCCTGGGTTACCCGGGCGGCCCGGCCCTGGCGCGCCTGGCCGAGGCCGGCAACCCGCGCGCCTTCGCGCTGCCGCGTCCGCTGCTGCACAGCGGTGAGCCCGATTTCTCGTTTGCCGGGCTCAAGACGGCCGTGCTGACCCAGCATCGCCGCCTCGGCCCCGAGCCTTCCGGGCAGGCGCTGGCCGATCTGGCTGCGAGCACGCAGGCGGCCATCGTCGAGGTGCTGGTGGCCAAGTCGAGGCTCGCGCTGATGC
>JBIIED010000014.1:0-26540 GCA_044237995.1 Rubrivivax sp.
GAACCAGATCTTCCTGGGCCACCGCGCCCACGGGTTCGCGGCCGCCAGCGATGTCTACTTCGGCAAGCCTCTGAAGCAGATCACGGTGGCCGAGGCCGCGATGCTCGCCGGCCTGCCCAAGGCGCCATCGGCCTACAACCCGCTGAGCAACCCGCGCCGGGCCACCGTGCGCCAGCGCCACATCATCGAGCGCATGGCGGACAACGGCTTCATCACGCGCGCGCAGGCCGACGAGGCGCTGGCGCAGAAGCTGCGCTACCGCAGTGTCACCGAGGCCTCCAACTTCGCCGGCTACGTGGCCGAGACCGCCCGCCAGCTCGTTTTCGCCCAGTACGGGCCGGAGACCTACTCGCGCGGCCTGAACGTCTACCTGACGGTGGACGCCGCCTCGCAGATGGTGGCTTACCGGGCGCTTCGGCGCGGGCTGATGGACTACGAGCAGCGGCAGGTCTACCGTGGACCGGAGGCCTTCGTGGAGCTGCCGGCCGACGCTTCGCGCGCGGACGTTCGGATCGCCGAGGCGCTGGCCGACCACCCCGACAACGACGAACTGCGTGCGGCCGTCGTCACCGGGGTCACGGCGCGCAAGATCGTGGCCGTGCTGCAGTCGGGTGAGGTCATCACCGTGACGGGCGACGGGCTGCGGCCCGTCCAGTCGGGCCTGAGCGAGCGCGCCGGACCCAAGTTGCGCATCCGCCCCGGTGCAGTCGTGCGAGTCATCCAGGCAGGCGGGGGCAACGGGGCGTGGACGATGACGCAGGTGCCGGAGGTCGAGGGCGCGTTTGTCGCGATGGACCCCCGGACCGGCGACATCCGCGCCCTGGTGGGCGGCTTCGACTACGGCAAGAGCAAGTTCAATCACGTCACGCAGGCCTGGCGCCAGCCCGGCTCGAGCTTCAAGCCCTTCATCTACTCGGCCGCGCTTGAGCGCGGCTTCACGGCGACCACCACCGTCAACGATGCGCCGCTCTTCTTCGACGCCTCGGCCACGGGCAGTCAGCCCTGGGAGCCCAAGAACTACGACGGCAAGTTCGACGGGCCGATGAGTCTGCGCACGGCGCTGGCGCGCTCGAAGAACCTGGTGTCGATCCGCGTGCTGCAGTCCACCGGCACGGAGTTCGCGCAGCGCTGGGTCACGCGTTTCGGCTTCGAGGCCGACAAGCATCCGCCCTACCTCACGATGGCCCTCGGAGCCGGCTCGGTGACGCCCTTGCAGATGGTCACGGCCTACGGGGTCTTTGCCAACGGCGGCCACCTGGTGGAGCCGCGGTTGATCGCGCGCATCGCCGACACGGGCGGCCGGGTGCTGCTGGAGACCCGTCCGCCCGAGCGCGACGACTCGCTGCGCGTGATCGAGGAGCGCAACGCCTTCATGATGTCGTCGCTGCTGCAGGAGGTCACGCGATCGGGTACGGCGGCGCGGGCCCAGGCCACTCTCAAGCGCCCTGACCTCTACGGCAAGACGGGCACCACCAACGACTCCATGGATGCCTGGTTTGCCGGCTACCACCCGAACATCGTGGCGGTGGTCTGGATCGGCTATGACAACCCGCGCAAGCTCGGCAGCAACGAAACCGGCGGCGGCCTGTCGCTGCCCGTATGGATCGAATTCATGGGTCACGCACTGCGCGAGGAGCCCGTGGTGCTGCCCCAGCCGCCCGAAGGCATCGTGCGCGCTGGCAACGAGTGGGTGTTCGACGAATTCAACGGCGGACGCGGCGTGTCGGCGGTTGGCCTGGAGGACGTCCTGCCCAAGCCGGCCACGCCGGAGGAGCGCAGCAGCATCCTCGACCTCTTCCGGCGCTGAGCGTCCCCCTCGGCTGCGTGGGACGCAGCGCGTGCGGGGTCGGCGCGCCGCTCAGCCCTCGAAGCTCAGGGGCCGGCCGGCCTGGGCGCTCGCCTCGCGCGAGAGCACCGCGTAGAACTCGCTGCCATCGCGCGTGTCGATCCAGCGCCCGTCCGCATGACGGTAGTGGTACCCGCCGGCGCGCGAAGCCAGCCACAGCTCGTGCAGCGGCAGCTGGATGTTGACGACGATTCGCGAACGGTCCGGGAACACCAGCTCGAGCAGCCCGCCCGTGCGCTGCGCGTCGATGTCGATCACGTCGTGCTGCAGCCAGCGATCAACGGTCTGCTCGATCGCGGACAGCACACGTTCGCAGAGGCGGTGGTACTCGGTATCGGTCAGTGCGGACATGGTCGCTCGTAGAATCCGGAGATGCTTTCCTGTGAGCCGAACAGTGTAGTAGCCGCACGCCACGCGTATGCGCGCCAGGCGGCGCAGGCCCGCTTGGCGCAACGGCCTTGCGGGCCGGCCCGCCGAGCTTCCCTCGCTCTGGCGATGCTGGCCGGCACGGTTCTGTCCGCTTGTGGGCAGAAGGGTCCCCTCGCGCTGCCTGCCGATGCGGCGGCAGGCGCCAGTGCCAAGGCGTCGACGGCGGCCCCCGTCTCACCCGGGCGGGCGTCGCCAGCTGCGTCGCCCTCCACCCCTGCTCCCGCGCGGCCGGCCTCGGCCCCTGCGCGCTGAGATGCTGCCCGGCGCTCCTTTTCTCGAACGCAGGGACGGCCGGCTGTGCCTGGAAGGGCACGAGCTGGACGCACTGGCCCGGCGCTTCGGCACGCCCCTGTTCGTGTACTCGCGCGCCGCGATGCACGCCGCGGCGGCAGCCTACGAGCGGGCGTTGGCCGGGCGGCCGCACCTGCTGTGCTACGCGATGAAGGCCAACTCGAGCCTGGCGGTACTGCAGACCTTTGCGCGGGCCGGCCTGGGCTTTGACATCGTGTCCGGAGGCGAGCTCGCACGCGTGCTCGCTGTCGGCGGTGACCCTTCGAAGGTCGTTTTCTCGGGCGTGGGCAAGACCCCCGCAGAAATGCATGCCGCGCTCGAAGCCGGCGTGAAGTGCTTCAACGTGGAAAGCCTGACCGAGCTGCGCCGCCTCTCCGAGGTGGCCACGGCTGTGGGCCGCCGGGCACCGGTCAGCCTGCGCGTGAACCCCGACGTGGACGCGCGCACGCACCCCTACATCTCCACCGGGCTCAAGGGCAACAAGTTCGGCATCGCCCATGAGCAGGCCGTGGAGGCCTACCGGCTGGCGGCGTCGCTGCCCGGCCTTCAGGTCACCGGCATCGATTGCCACATCGGCTCGCAGATCACGCGCATCGAGCCCTACCTGGATGCACTGGACCGCCTGCTCGACCTCGTCGAGGCCGTGGAGGCGCAAGGCATTTCCCTGCACCACGTCGATGTCGGCGGAGGCCTCGGGATCACCTACACCGACGAGCAGCCCCCCGATGCCTCGGAGCTCGTCGCCGCCATGCTGGCGCGCCTGGACGCACGCGGGCACGGGGCACGCGAGGTGCTGCTCGAGCCGGGCCGCTCGCTCGTGGGCAATGCCGGCGTGCTGCTCACCGAGGTGGTGGTGCTCAAGCCCGGACATGCGAAGAACTTCTGCATCGTCGACGCGGCGATGAACGATCTGATGCGCCCGGCCATGTACGAGGCGTGGATGGCCATCGAGCCCTGTCGCGCGCGTGAGCTTCCCGCCCTCACCTGGGACGTGGTGGGCCCGGTGTGCGAGTCCGGGGACTGGCTCGGGCGCGACCGTGCGCTGGCCGTTGCCGAGGGCGACGTACTGGCCGTGCTGTCAGCCGGCGCCTACGGCATGAGCATGGCGAGCAACTACAACACCCGCGCGCGGGCCGCGGAAGTGATGGTCGATGGCGAGCATGCACACCTCGTGCGCGCGCGCGAATCGGTACAGGACCTCTTTCGCGACGAACGGCTGCTGCCTGACTGAAGCCTCCCCGGCGGCCTGGGTAGCCTGCGCCCGCGGGGCTGCAGCCGCCGGTTCAGATCCGGCCTTCCTCCACCGCGTGGCAGGCCACGCGGATGCCCTTGAGGAGTTGCAGCACCGGGCGCTCGCTGCTGCAGCGCGCGTTGGCGTGCGGGCAGCGCGGGTGGAAGGCGCAGCCCGCAGGTGGGTTGAGCGGATTGGGCACCTCGCCCTGGACGGGCGTGCGGGAGCGGCCGGTCATGCGGATGTCCGGGATCGCGTCGAGCAGCATCCGCGTGTAGGGGTGGCGCGGACGCGCGAAGAGCTCGGCCTTGGGCGCCAGCTCCACGAGTCGGCCCAGGTACATCACGCCCACCTCGTCGCTCACGTGGCGCACCACCGCCAGGTTGTGGGAGATGAAGAGGTAGGTCAGGCCGCGTTCGCGCTGCAGGTCGCGCATGATGTTGAGCACCTGAGCCTGCACCGACACATCCAGCGCCGAGGTGGGCTCGTCGCACACCAGGAACTCCGGCTGTGTCGCCAGCGCACGCGCGATCGAGATGCGCTGGCGCTGGCCGCCGGAGAACTGGTGCGGGAACTTCTCGACATCGGCAGCCGCCAGGCCCACCGACTGCAGCAGCTCAGCCACGCGGGCGCGCTGCGCGTCCGGATCGGGCAGCAGCCCGTGCTCCCGCAGCGGCTCGGCCACGATGTCGAGCACCTTCCAGCGCGGGTTCAGGCTCGCATAGGGATCCTGGAAGATCATCTGCATGCGCCGGCGCAGGGCGCGAAGGGGAGCCCCTGAGAGGGCGCCAGTATCCTGCCCGTCGAAGAACACCTGCCCGCGCGTGGGCGCGTACAGGCCCACGAGCAGCCGCGCCACCGTGCTCTTGCCGCAGCCCGACTCGCCCACCAGCGCCAGCGTGCGGCCGCGCGAGATCGCAAAGCTCACGCCGTCGACAGCGTGCACGAACTGGCGGGGCTTGCCCTCGATGACGCGGTTGAGCCACGGAGCGGACACGTCGAAGGTCTTGGCCAGGTCACGCACCTCCACCAGTGGCCCAGCCTCGCCCGAAGGCCGTGCGCCCGCGCCTGCGGGCCCGCCATCGGCGGTGGAGCCCGCCACGGCCATGCCGGCGTGCGCTGCAACGTTCACGAGACCGCCCTGCGCGCTGCGCTCATGTCTTGAATCCCATCGCAACCGAGGTGCCCGCATGGGCAAGCCAGCAGGCCGCCCGCGTGGCTGCGGCCGCTTCCAGTTCGGGCCGCTCGACGCGGCAGCGCTCGATGGCCTGCGGGCAGCGCGGGTGGAAGGCGCAGCCCGGAGGGATGGCCGTCAGGCGCGGCATCGCGCCTTCGATCTGCAGCAGCCGCTCGCGCTCGCCGTCCATCGAGGGAATCGAGCCCATCAGCCCGGCGGTGTAGGGGTGCGCGGGCCCGTGGATCACGTCCTGCACCGGGCCGACCTCGACGATGCGCCCGGCGTACATCACGGCCACGCGGTCGCAGGTCTCGGCGATCACGCCCATGTCGTGCGTGACGAGCATGACAGCCGCTCCATGCTCGCGGCACAGGCGCTTGAGCAGCGCGATGATCTGCGCCTGGATCGAGACGTCCAGCGCCGTCGTCGGCTCGTCGGCGACGATCAGCTTGGGCTCGGCAGCCAGGGCCAGCGCGATCACGACGCGCTGGCGCATGCCGCCCGAGAACTGGTGCGGGTACTGGTCGATGCGGGCCTCGGCGGCGGGAATACCCGTCTCCTGGAGCAGCCGGATCGCGCGCGCACGGGCCTCCTGGCTGCTCACGCCCAGGTGTGTCTGGATTGTCTCGGTCAGCTGGCGGCCGACGGTGTAGAGCGGGTTCAGCGAGGTCAGTGGATCCTGGAAGATGGCACCGATCTTGCGCCCGCGGATCGCGCGCATCTGCTCGTGGGGCAGGTTGTCGATGCGCTGGCCCTCCAGCACGATCTCGCCCGAGGCGATGCGCCCGGGTGGCTCCAGCAGGCCGATGATGGCCGCGCCCGTGAGCGACTTGCCCGCCCCGGACTCGCCCACCACGCCCAGCACTTCGCCCGGTGCGATGTCGAAGGAGATGTCGTCGATGGCCAGCAGCGTGCCCCGGCGCGTGGGGAACTCCACGCGCAGGTTGCGCACTTCCAGCAGCGGGGCGGGGGTGGCAGACATGGGGGGTCCGTGACTCAGCGCAGGCGCGGGTTGATGGCGTCTCGCAGCCAGTCGCCCAGCAGGTTCACCGACAGCGCGATCAGCACGAGCATGAGCCCCGGGAAGATCGTGATCCACCACTCGCCCGAGAACAGGAAGTCGTTGCCGATGCGAATCAGCGTGCCCAGCGACGGCGAGGTCGGCGGCACGCCCACGCCCAGGAAGGAGAGCGTCGCCTCCGTCAGGATGGCCTGCCCGACCTGGATCGTGGCCAGCACCAGCACCGGGCCCATCACGTTGGGCAGCACGTGGCGCACCATGATCCGCAGCGGCGACACGCCGATCACGCGCGCAGCCTGCACGTACTCCTTGTTGCGCTCCACGAGCGTGGAGCCGCGCACGGTGCGGGCGTAGGGCACCCAGCCACTGAGCGAGATGGCGATGATGAGCACCGAAAAGGCCAGCGCCTCGTGCGCATTCGGGAACAGCGCCCGGCCCACACCGTCGATCAGCAGTGCGATCAGGATCGATGGGAAGGAGAGCATCACGTCGCACACGCGCATGATGAAGGCGTCGATGCGCCCGCCGGCAAAACCCGCCAGCAGCCCCAGCGCCACGCCCACCAGCACCGACAGCACCACCGAGGCGAACCCGACGAGCAGCGAGATGCGCGCGCCGTACATCAGCGCGGAGAGGATGTCGCGGCCCTGGTCGTCGGTGCCGAGCAGATACCTGGCGCGGCCATCGGCCTCCCAGGCCGGCGGCAGCCGGGCATCCCCCAGATCGAGCGTGGCCAGGTCGAAGGGGTCATGGGGCGACACCCAGGGTGCGAAGACAGCACAGAACAGACACACACCGGCGATCACCGCCGCCACGATCGCCACCGGCGAGTGACGGAAGCTGTACCAGATGTCGCCATCGAAAAAGCGGGCCCAGGCGCCAGGCGCACCTGTCACCGTGCCTGCCGCCGTGCTTGAGGGACCACCCTGGCCGGGGATGATCGGTTCGGCCATCTCAGTGCCCTCCCCCGGTCTTTTCCACGCGCAGCCGCGGATCCACCGCGAAGTACAGCAGGTCCACGGTGAGGTTGATGACGACGAAGATGAGCGCGATCAGGCACAGGTAGGCTGCCATCACCGGTATGTCGGCGAACTGCACCGCCTGAATGAACAGCAGCCCCATGCCCGGCCACTGGAAGACCGTCTCGGTGACGATGGCAAAGGCGATCAGCCCGCCGAGCTGCAATCCCGTGATCGTGATCACCGGCACGAGCGTGTTCTTCAGCGCGTGACCGAAATAGACGGCGCGGTCTTGCAGCCCGCGGGCGCGTGCGAACTTGATGTAGTCGGTGCGCAGGACCTCGAGCATCTCTGCGCGCACGAGCCGCAGGATCAGCGCCAGCTGAAACACCGACAGCGTGATGGCCGGCAGCACCAGGTGGCGCCAGCCGTCCAGCGTCAGCAGGCCCGTCGTCCACGCGCCGATCGTCACCACGTCACCGCGGCCGAAGCTTGGCAGCCACTTCAGCAGCACCGAAAACAGCAGGATGAGCAGGATGCCGATGAGGAAGGTGGGCAGCGACACCCCCAGCAGCGAAACCGTCATCGCCAACTGGGATCCGAAGCTGCCGCGCCGCAGGGCCGCATAGACACCCAGCGGGATGCCTACGGCCAGCGCCACGAACGCCGCGCACACCGCGAGCTCCAGGGTGGCCGGGAAGCGCTCGGCGATGAGCGCAGACACCTTTCGCCCCTGCCTCAGGCTCAGTCCGAACTCGCCTTGCACGGCGTTGCCGACGAACTTCGCGAACTGCACCGGAAAGGGCTGGTCCAGGCCCAGGTCTCGGCGCAGCTGCTCGCGCTGCTCCTGCGTGGCATCCTGGCCCAGCAGGTTCGTGACGGGATCGCCGACGTACTGGAACAGCATGAAGGCCAGGAAAGCCACCGTGAGCATCACGATCACGGCCTGGGCCAGCCGGCGGAGAATGAAGACGAGCATCGAGTGGGGAACGCAGCCGGCAGCGGGCGAAAACGCCAGATCATGCGCGCAAGCGCGCGCCGATGCAAACCGTGGGGATTGCGCCTAGTCGTGCAGCTCGATCGCTCCGTACCAGGCCTGGCTGCGCGTGCGCGTGTTGTCGCCATCGGTCATGACCGCGATGCCCACGAGCCGCCCCGGTTCCTCGCCGAACGCGAGGCGAAAGTCGTCCGCCAGATGCCGCCTGTGCTCGCGCCAGCGCCCGAGCTCGGCCGGCCCTGAATCGAGCACGATCTTGCGCACGCGGTCGGTGCGCGGGTTCACGACGACGCCGCCCACCGGTTCACGCGTGTCCCAGACGTACATCAGCGTGGCATAGGGCGGGTACTCACCTGTCAAGGCGCGCGCCAGATCGAACATCGCCCGGTTACGGGGCGTGAGCTTGTCCAGGTCTCCCTCGAAGGCGAAGATGACGCGTGCGGCTGCATCCTCTTGGTCAGCATCGGCCACGTGTGCGCCGGCCGGCAGGCTCTCCACCCACCACGAAAAGCGCGCCTCCCCCAGTTGCTCGGGAGCCACCGACACCCTGCGGCGCCACATGCTGGCGGAAGACTCCGCCCGCGCACTCACGGCCCAGCGCCCATCCTTTTGGGTGACGCTGTAGCGCGTGGGCGCCTTGCCGGGCAGCAGCACGGGATGCCAGCCGTCGGCGCTGGCGGCCGCTGCGAGACCCTGCCCGCGACTCCCTTGCCAAGCACCTGGGAGGCCTGCGCAGCCGGGAGCGAAGGCGGTGATGCAGGCCATGGCCAGCCAGTGTCGACGTAACAGGTCCGCGGCACTCATCCCCATTCAACTCCCCACGGCGCAATCAGGCGTAAAAAAGCCGCCCGTAGGCGGCTTTGCAGTGAACTGGGCGGGGGCAGCGAGGCAAACCCCGCCCACACATCGACTCAGAAAGAGTGACGCACGCCCACTTCGTAAGCGGAGGAATTGAAGCCGGTGCGCAGGCCCAGCGACAGACCGCCACCGTTCACGAACGTTGCCGCACCCTTGTTGGAGATACGGGCGTAGGTGCCGTACAGAGCAGTACGCTTGGACATGTTGTGCACGTAGCCAGCAGCAATCTGCGTGGCATCGTTGGCAGCGATGGTGCCCGTGGAGTCTGCCTTGATGTACGACGCACGGATTTCGCCCGCGCCCATCGGGTAAGACACACCGAAAAGCGTCGCCTTCTGGCCGCGGCCAGTGGTGTCCACCTTGTTGTACTGCGCCATGATGGTGGGCGCGCCGAGCTTGTACGAACCGGCCAGGCTGGTGTGCTTGTAGGCTCCGATCGTCGTGGTGTCAGTCTTGCCCCAGGAGAACGCCACATTCATCGGGCCCGCGCCGTAACCAAGGCGGAAGCCCTTGTAGTCATTCGTCGCGAGGCCTTCACCGGCGGCGATCATCGCCTGACCGTACAGGCCGCCCAGCCCGCCCGGCAGGAAGTAGCCAATCGAGTTGTTGGCGCGCACGTAGGTGGTGGCACCCGTGCCCAGCGAAGTCTGAACCACGTTCAGGAACGAGCCGACGCCGTTCGTGCCGAACGGATCGAACACGGTGGAGTTCCAGAAGGACGGCGTGTAATCGCGGCCGGCGCGGATTTCACCAAAGCCACCAGCCAGGGCCACCGTCTGGCGGCGCTGCCAGGTCTGGCCAGCCGACGTGCCAGTGTCGGCAGAAATCGAACCTTCGTACCAGAACAGGGCACGCATGCCGCCGCCGAGGTCTTCCACGCCGCGGAAGCCCAGACGCGAGCTGTTGTAGCCGTCGGTGGCCAGCTGCTTCTGTGAAACACCGCCAGCGCTCAAGCTGCGGGCCGACACGTCGACGATGCCGAACAGCGTGACGGAGGACTGGGCCGAAGCGGCACCCGCGAACGCGGTCAGCGCGGCGAGGGCGAGCAGAGACTTCTTCATTGCAATGATCTCCTAGGTTGCACAAGACATCCCGATCGAGGTTTTACCCGGGACACCCGGAAAGGGATGCCGATCAGGCCAACCTCCTACAGCGGAAGCTAGCCGTATTGCACCAGAGGCCGGCCGACCGTGCCAAGTTCAGGGGTCGAAAAGACCCCACCTTGTTGTCTGGCAACAACGGCCCGGGCGTCCGCTACAGTGCGGTCAGCCATGAACACCACCGACCGCCTGCTGGCCAGCCTCGACGAGGCGCTGCGAACGCTCGGAGGGGGCGCGCACGCCGAGCGTCCCCGGCCGCGCCCCGTCGCACCCCAGGCGGGCACCCCGGAACCCACCCCCTTGACGGAGGCGCAGCGCAGCCTGTCGGGGGCGCTGATGCGGGTGAATCACGTCGGTGAGGTGTGCGCGCAGGCCCTCTACCAGGCCCAGGCCCTCACGGCGCGCAGCCCGCAGCTGCGCGAGCAGCTGCGACGGGCGGCACGCGAGGAGGCCGACCACCTGGCCTGGACGCAGGCCCGGCTGCACGAGCTCGGCGACCGTCCGAGCCTGCTCAACCCGCTGTGGTACGCCGGCTCCTTTGCCATCGGGCTGGCGGCCGGGCGGCTGGGTGATGCGGCCAGCCTGGGCTTCGTCGTCGAGACCGAGCGCCAGGTGGAGCGGCACCTGGCCGGCCACCTGGAGCGGCTGCCCGCTGATGACCTGGCCTCGCGCGCCATCGTCGAGCAGATGAAGATCGACGAGACCCGGCATGCCGACGCCGCCGAGAACGCGGGCGCCGTACCCGTGCCGGCGGCCGCACGCTGGCTCATGCGCGCGGCCGCCAAGGTGATGACGACCACGGCTCAGGTGGTCTGACCTGCGACGCTCCCGCGTCCCGCAGGACCGGGTCAGGCCTCGACGATTTCGTGGCTCGTCGTGATCTCTGCCGTCTTGCCCAGCATGATCGTGGCCGAGCAGTAGCGCTCGTGCGAGAGCTCGATCGCGCGCGCCACCGCCGCAGGCGGCAGGCCGCGCCCGCTGACGACGAAGTGCAGGTGGATGCGCGTGAAGACCTTCGGGTCCTCGGCTGCACGCTCGGCCTGCAGCTTCACCTGGCACCCGCTCACCGCATGCCGGCCGCGCTTGAGGATCAGCACCACGTCGTAGGCCGTGCAGCCCCCGGCGCCCGCCAGCAGCGTCTCCATCGGCCGGGGCGCGAGGTTGCGACCGCCGCCGTCGACCGCACCGTCCATCGCCAGCACGTGGCCACTGCCGGTCTCCGCCACGAAGGCCATGCCGGCCGAAGCCATCCAGTGAACGGTGCATTCCATGCTCGAGGGTGGTGCGCCCATGCACCACGAGGATGATCGATGTCGGGATTGTGCCCGCATCGCCCTGGCACGACTCGTGCTTATTTTCGGGCAGTGCGAAGAGTCTGGCCCGTGCTGCAGTGCAACATGCGGTGCTAGACTGGCTGCAACGACGGTTGTCTCCTCCACCTCCTGAAAAGGGTGGTTGACCCGGGGCCCCTGGGCCCCGGGTTTCTTTTCCGAGCGACCGCGGCTGCCCACCGACATTGCCGCACCGATCATGTCCGTCCCCGACGCACCGCGCTCCGCGCAGGACTACCTGCGCAAGATCCTGACGGCGCGCGTCTACGACGTGGCCATCGAATCCGCGCTGGAGCCGGCGCGCACGTTGTCTCGCCGCCTGGGCAACCAGGTGCTCCTCAAGCGCGAGGACCAGCAGCCCGTCTTCAGCTTCAAGCTACGTGGCGCCTACAACAAGATGGCCAGCCTGCCGCCGGAGCAGCTGGCGCGAGGGGTCATCTGCGCCTCGGCCGGCAACCACGCGCAGGGCGTGGCGCTGGCGGCGCGGCGCCTGGGGTGTCGGGCCCGCGTCGTCATGCCCGTCACGACCCCGCGCGTGAAGATCGACGCGGTGCAGGCGCTCGGCGGCGAGGTCGTGCTGCACGGGGACAGCTATTCCGACGCCTACCAGCACGCGCTCGTCCTGCAGGGCAAAGAGGGACTGACCTTCGTGCACCCTTTCGACGACCCGGACGTGATCGCCGGGCAGGGGACCGTGGCGATGGAGATCCTGCGGCAGCACCAGGGGCCGATCGACGCGGTCTTCGTGGCCGTGGGCGGAGGGGGGCTGATCTCGGGGGTGGCCGCCTACGTCAAGGCCCTGCGGCCGGAGATCCGGGTGATCGGCGTGCAGACGGTGGACTCCGACGCCATGGTGCGCTCGGTGCGCAGCGGCGAGCGCGTGACGCTGCACGACGTGGGGCTGTTCTCCGACGGCACGGCCGTCAAGCAGGTGGGGGTGGAGACGCTGCGACTGGTGCGCGAGCTCGTGGACGACTTCGTGACGGTGGACACCGACGAGGTCTGCGCCGCCATCAAGGATGTCTTTCAGGACACGCGCAGCATCCTGGAGCCCGCCGGCGCGCTCGGCGTGGCGGCCATCAAGCAGCATGTGCAGGCGCACCGGCTCAAGGGCCGTACCTTCGTGACCATCACCTGCGGCGCCAACATGAACTTCGACCGGCTGCGCTTCGTCGCCGAGCGGGCGGAGTTCGGCGAGAGGCGCGAGGCGCTGTTCGCGGTGACGATCCCCGAGGAGCGGGGTTCGTTCCGGCGCTTTTGCGAGCTCATCGGAGCGTCGGGCTCGCGCCAGGTCACGGAGTTCAATTACCGCATCTCCGACCCGAAGGTGGCCCACGTGTTCGTGGGCCTATCGATCGCGCGCGCGCAGGAGGCCACACGCATCGCGCGCAGCTTCGTGCGGCACGGCTTTGCCACCGTTGACCTGAGCGACGACGAACTCGCCAAGGAGCACGTGCGCCACATGGTGGGCGGACGCAGCGACCTCGCATGCGCGGAGCGCCTGTTCCGGTTCGTGTTTCCCGAGCGGCCCGGCGCGCTGCTGCGCTTTTTGTCGGCCATGCACCCGGACTGGAACATCAGCCTCTTTCACTACCGCAACCAGGGCGCCGACTACGGCCGCATCCTGGTGGGCCTGCAGGTGCCTGCGCGCGACGAGGCGGCCTTTGCTGGCTTCCTCGAGGCCCTGGATTACCCCTGGGTCGAGGAGACGGGCAGCGCCGTCCACTCGCTGTTCCTGCGTTGACCCTGCGTTGATGGTCTGCGCTGACCCTCTGCGCTGACCTTCTGCGTTGACTGAAGCGCCCTATCCAGGGCGCAGCCAGCGCTGGCTGCGGGCCAGCGTCCGCGCGGAGACGGCGTCTTTCACGCCGGCGCGCCGCAGCGCCGGCCACACTCGCATGAGCAACTCTGCCGTGGCCAGTGCGTCGGCCACGGCCTCGTGGCGGGCCAGGCAGGGGATGCCGAAGTGCTCCAGCCACTCGTCGAGCGCCTGCGCACGCACCTCGGGGTGGACCGCCGCGGCCAGGGGAGCCAGGTCGAGCCAGCAGGCCCGCGCAGCTGCCAGGCCCGCCGCGCGCCCAGCGCGCTCGATCAGGACCCGGTCGAAGTCGACGTGAAAGCCCGCGCGCGGCGCCGGGCCAGCCCAGCGCTGGAAGGCCTGGAGCGCCAGAGCCGGCGCGACCCCGCGTTGCTGCGCGCCCACGCCTACCCCGTGCAGCAGGATGTTGTCGCGGTCGAAGGCCGGCTGCGTAGCCTGAAGGACGACCTCGAAGCTGTCCTCCCCCACGATGCGCGGTGCGCCGTCGATGAAGTGCAGTGCCACGCCGGCAATCGCCACGAGCCGGTCGCGTCGGGGGTCCAGGCCCGTGGACTCGACGTCGACCACCACCCAGCGCCCCTCACGCCCCTCACCCCCCTCACCTCCGCCACCCCCTTCAACCCCGCCGGGGCCAGCTCCAGGTGAGCGGGCACCCAGGGCTTGCATGACTCGGCGCAAGAGGTTCACGGCGCGACCTCGCCCGACCGGCACCGTGCGGTGCCTGGCAGGGGCACATCCGCCAGCCTCATGTCCGCAGCCAGTCCAGGGACAGGCGCTGCTGCAGGCGCCTGGCCACCTTCATCGCCTCCCTGAGCAACTGACGATCGATGTCGTCCAGGGAGTCGATGTCGACCCGGTTCGTGGCCTGCCCGTCTGCCGCCTGCACCTGCGCCCGCAGGCGCAGCATCTGCAGCACCTCGAAGGCGCTTGCCCAGCCTTCGCGCTCGTGCTCGGGCACCCCAAGCGTCGCGCCAGCCTGCACCAGCCGCTCCCGCGTGCCCAGGGCCTGCACCCCTGCGGCCAGCGCGAACAGGCGTGCCGCATCGACGAACACGGCTGTGCCGTGCAGCTTCAGGTCGACGTGGCGGCGCCCGCCGTCGGACTCGGTCTCCAGCCCGCCGTGCCAGGCCAGGGCGGGCTGGAGTCGCAAGGAATTCTCGGCCAGCAGCCTCAGGAAGCGAGGGTGCTGGGGCGCCTGCTTCGTCACCGCCTGCCGCAGCGGCGTCACGAGCGCCCCGTTGCCGGCCACCGGCCGCATGTCGAAGAAGATGCTGGCCTCCAGCAGGTCCTGCGGATCGCCGCGGTGCATCCAGTGCTCGAAACGCGCGTGCCATTGGCCCTGGCGCAGGCAGCAGCGCGGCTGGCCAGCCATGATTGCGCCCTTGCAAAGCGGAAAGCCGCACGCATCCAGCGCTTCGTTGACCCGCTTGCCGAACGCAAGCCAGCGCTCGCGCTCGGGCTCGTCGACGCCATCGGCCAGCACCAGCCCGTTGTCCTGGTCGGTGGCCACCGTCTGCTCGCCCCTGCCCTCCGATCCGAAGGCGACCCAGCAGGCGCGGCGCAGGTCGAGTTCGTGGGAGCCGGCCTCGAGTTGCACGAGACGCTTGCAAAGCAAGTCGTTGAGGTGGCTCACCAGCGACGTCAGCGTGGGCGCGCCGACACCCTGGGCCTGCAGGCGCATGGCGTAGGCGCGAACCTGGGGTGCCAGGGCCTGCAGCGCTGCGGTGTCGCGCGCACCGCGCAGCGCGGCGCCCAGACCCCCAAGCGACTGCTTTTGCAGCGCGAACAGGTCGCGCTCGGAGACCACGCCGACCAGGCGCCCGGCACGGGTCAGCGGGACGTGCCGGATCCCGTGGCCAGACATGGCCAGGACGGCGTCGCTCACGCGCGCGTTCTCGTCGAGCGCAATTACGGGGGCGGACATCACCTCGCGCATGGCCGTCGCGCGCAGGTCCGGCGCGTGCTCTGGCAGCACGACGCGGGCAAGCAGGTCCTGCTGCGTCAGGATGCCCACCGGGCGACCACCCTCGTCGGCAACCACCACCGAGCCGACGCGCTCGCGGCGCATCAGCTGGAGCCCCTCCAGCAGGGGCGCGTCGGGGCCGACGCTCACCGGCTCGCGCCCCACGAGCGTCGACAGCGGCGCCTCAAAGGACTGCTGGGCCAGCACCTGCGAGGCGGTGGCCACCTGAGTCGCGTGGGCCGCCAGCGTCAGCAGGTGGCGCATCCGGCGCTGCAGGAAGTCCGCCAGGATGGGGTCGCGCCGCGCCGTTTCGCGCAGCACCGACGCATCGATCTCCAGGCAGAAGACATCGTCAAGGGCCTCGTAGCGCGAGGTCACGGCCCGCTCGGCCAGCACGGCGCCCACCGGGAACACGTCGCCTGCCTCGACCTCGAACACCTCGCCGCCGCTGCCCGTGCCGCGCACGACGCCGCTTCGCACCCACCTCAGGTGCCGCACCACCCCACCCTCGGGGCCGAGGATCAGTTCGCCAGGAGCGTGGTAACCCTCGCGCACCCCTGTCAGCAGGGCTTCCATCGAGGCAGGTTCCAGCCGCGAAAACGGCTCGTGGCGCTTCATCTGGGCAAGCAGGTGTGCGCGCAGCCGCTGCGAAGGTGTCATCGGTCTTCCTCCCCGGCCGTCAGTGCCCTGCCCCCGAGACTCACCGGCCTGCCAGACCGCACCTTGCGCCCCGGGTCAGGGCGTGCGCGGGGGAGGCATGCCCGCCTGGCCCGGCGGCGCGGCAGGCACGCCAGGCAAGACGGGCGGGATGGGAACGGAGGGGCGCCCGGGCTGCATGGCCGGTGGCAAGCCGGGAACGGCTGCACGCCCCGGGGGAGACGCCCCCACGCCTGGCACGCTCGACACGCCCGGCACGCCTTCCGAGCCAGGCGCAGGCCCGGTGGCCGCAGCGGGCATCTCGGGCAGTTCCAGCACCACGCTGGGCTGACCACCGCGGGGCCCGAGGCTCGCGCCGCGTGCCGACACCGCCAGCAGCACGAGCGGACCCTCGACGGAGGACCCGACACGAAAGGCCTTGGCCGGCTGGTCGTCCACGGCGATCAGGGCCAGTCCCTCGCGCGCGGAGGTGCCGGGACGCGGGGCGACCACACCAAGCAGGGAAAAGCGCGGATCGGCCGGCGGCGGGGCCGCCTCTTCCGTCGGAGCGGGGGCTGGCGGTGCGCCGGCGCCGAGCACGCGCTGCAGGTCCGCCGACAGGCGCGCCCCGGCAGCGGCCACCTGCGCGTGGGCAGGCAAGGGCGACGGCGACACGGCGAGCTTCAGGACCCAGTAGACCGAGCCCGCCGCAACCGCCGCCCACGTGAGAAATGCCACCCAACGCGCGGTCATGCGACGATTATCATGCAGCGCCACGCATTCGGAAGACCCCCGACGATGAGACGCCTACCCTTCACGAGCCGCTCCCGCGCGCCCGGCTTCACGCTGATCGAGATCATGGTCGTGCTCGTGATCATCGGCGTGCTCGCGGCCCTCATCGCCCCCAACGTGCTGGACCGCGCGTCGGACGCCAAGGTCACGGCCGCCCGCACCGACGTGAACAACCTGATGCAGGCGCTCAAGCTCTACAAGCTCGACAACCAGCGCTTCCCGGCGGGCGAGCAGGGTCTGGAGGCCCTCGTGCGCAAGCCTTCGGCGGGCACCGTGCCGCCGAACTGGAAGCCCTACCTCGACAAGCTTCCCAACGACCCCTGGGGCCGGCCCTACCAGTACCTCAACCCGGGCGTGAAGGGCGAGATCGACGTCTTCAGCCTCGGCGCAGACGGCCAACCCGGCGGCGAGGGCCACAATGCCGATGTGGGGTCCTGGCAGTAGCGCGTCGGCCGGGATGGTGCGGAGCCGGCAGCCGGCCCGCGGATTCACCCTCATCGAGTTGATGGTGGTGGTCGCCCTGGTGGCCTTGACCACCGGGCTGGTTTCGCTGGCCGTGCGCGACCCGCAGGCACGCCAGCTCGAGCGCGAAGCCGCGCGCCTGGTGGCCCTGCTCGAAGCGGCGCGGACCGAGGCGCGCTCCTCAAGCCTCGATGTGCAGTGGCTGCCCCAGCGCCGCCAGGAGGCTGGCGACGAGGCTCCGGACTTCCGCTTCATGGGCCTGCCCGCCGCGCTGGCGCTGCCCGCACGCTGGCTCGACCGCGAGGTCTGGGCCGAGGTGATCGGCGCGCGCGCCGTGCGGCTCGGGCCCGAGCCCCTGATCGGCGCGCAGCGCATCGTGCTGCACCTGGGCGACCAGCGCCTGGTGCTGGGCACCGATGGCCTGGGGCCCTTCGCCGTGGCGACCGATCCGGACGAAGCGCCCAGATGAGACTCCTGGCGTGCCGACGCCCCGCCGCTGGCCCCTGCCCCGAGAGGGGGTTCACGCTGGTGGAGGTGCTCGTCGCGCTCGCGGTGGTGGCCATCGCGCTCTCAGCCGGGCTGCGTGCAGCGGGCTCGGTGACCGACAACGCAGCCCGGCTCTCCGAGGTGTCGGCCTCCCAGTGGTGTGCCGACAACCAGCTCGTGGAGCTGCGGCTGGGCAAGCGCTTCCCGGGCACGGGCGACAGTGAGTTCACGTGCGAGCAGCTGGGCCGCCGCTACCGGGGCGAGCTGCGCGTGCGGCCGACCCCCAACCCGAACTTCCGCCGTGTCGATGCAGCCGTCTCGAACGAGGACGGCCGGCCCCTGGTCACCGTGTCGACCATCGTCGGGAGGAACTGAGCCCGTGAAGCGCCGGCTCGTCGCGCATCGGTCCGCCCTGCCCGGGCGCGCCAGCCATCTGTGCGGCTTCACGCTGGTCGAGGTGCTGGTGGCGCTCGCGATCATGGCCACGCTCGCGGCGATGGCCTGGCGTGGCGTGGAGGGCATCAGCCGGTCGCGCACGATCGGGCAGGAGTCCGTCGAGCGCACGCTGCGGCTGAACACCGCGCTGGCGCAGTGGGAACGCGATCTGCTCGAGCTGGAGGACACGGGCGTCGTGCAGGCCCTGGCCTTCGATGGCGCAACGCTGCGGATGACGCGGCGCCAGGAGGCTGGTGCCCAGGTCGTGGCCTGGACGCTGCGCGCGGGCAGCTGGTGGCGGTGGGCCTCGCCGCCGTCGACGCGCGTGTCCGATCTGCGGCAACACTGGCTGCGCAGCCAGCAGCTCATGGGTGACGAACCAGGCACGCTGCGGATCCTGGAGGGCTCATCGGCCGTGCAGGTCTACTTCTGGCGCGGCAGCGGCTGGTCCAACGCACAGTCCACCGGGGACGTCGCCGCTGCCGCGCCGCCGCCTGCCTCCGGCGCGGCGCCTGCGGATCGGGAGCGGATCCCCTCTGGGGTGCGCCTCGTGCTGACCCTGCCCGCCGGCGCGCTCACGCGAGACACGGTGCTCGCGCCGCAGTCGCCATGAGCGCGCCGGGCCGCTCCCAAGCGTGCAGCGCGCAGGCGAGTCCCGCGAGGCGCAGCTTGCGCCCGCGGCAGCCGCGGGGCGCGGCCCTGCTGCTGGCGATGATCATCGTCGCCCTCGTGACGACCCTGGCCGCGGGAATGGTCTGGCAACAGTGGCGAGCGGTCCAGGTCGAGTCGGCCGAGCGCAGCCGCATGCAGTCCGTGTGGATCCTGGCCGGAGCGCTGGACTGGTCGCTGCTGATCCTGCGCGAGGACGCGCGTGCCGACCGCAGCGGCGGCCGGCCTCCGGTGGACCACCTCGGCGAGCCTTGGGCGACCCCGCTGGCCGAGGCGCGGCTGTCCACCTTCCTGGCTGCCGACCGCGACAACAATGCCGACCCCGGGGCCGAGGCCTTCCTGTCCGGCCGCATCGTCGATGCACAGTCGCGCTACAACCTGCGCAACCTCATCGTCGACGGGAAGATCGCGCCCCAGGAGTTGCAAAAGCTCGCGCGCCTGTGCGACGCCGCCGGGGTGCCCGCCGCCGTGGGCAACGTGATCGCACAGGGCGTGGACGCGTCCTGGCGCGTCGCGGTCGCCGGCGCCGAGACGGCCGACGCGACGCTGCCGGTGCAGCGCTTTGCGCACCTTTCGCGGCTTGGCCTTGACGCCGCGACGCTGCGTGCGCTGCGGCCCTTCGTGGACGTGCTGCCCAAGCCGACTCCGCTGAACCTGAACACCGCCCCGCGCGAGGCCGTCGCGGCGGTGCTCGGCATCGATGTCGGCACCGCCGAGCGCCTGCTGCAGACCCGCCAGAAGAGCCCCTTCGACTCCCTGGAGCGGGCCCGTGTCCTGCTGGGCCCGGACTTCCCGATCGAGCAGCGCGGCGTGGCCGTGGCCAGCGCCTTCTTCGACGTGAGCGGCCGGCTGCGCCTGGAGGAGCGGGTGGTGGAGGAGCACTCGCTGGTGGAGCGGGTCGGCGACCAGTTCGTGACACACCACAGAGAACGGGTGAACGCTCACACGGGAGTGCCCTGAGTGGGCCGACAATGGCGTCCATGACCGTTCTTGTCGTGCAGCTGCCTCGGCGTCCCCGTCTGGGGGTCGGCCCGGACAGCGCCGCGGCGTCGGGCGGCGAGGCCGAGCTCGTCTGGGGGCTCAGCGAGGATGGGATCGAACTCACATCCCAGGGGCGCGCCCAGGCCGCGCTGCTGCCGCGCGCCGACAGCGTCGTGGTCGTACTGGACCCGCGCGACGTGAGCTGGCACCGCCTCACGCTGCCCAAGGCGCCTGCGGGCAAGCTGCGCGCAGCGCTGGGCAGCTTGCTGGAGGAAGCGCTGCTCGACGAGCCCGAGACCGTGCACCTGGCCCTTCCTGCAGAGGCCCGTGCCGGGCAGGAAGTGTGGGTGGCCGCCACCGACCGTGCCTGGCTGCAGCAGCATCTCGCGAACCTGGAGGGCGCCAGCCTGGCGGTGGACAGGGTCGTGCCGGCGCTGTGGCCGGGCGATGCGACGCAGGCGCACTTCCTGGAGGGGCGGATTCACGCCGACGCCGACCCGGAGCCTTTCCTGGCGCTGGCCGATCAAGGCGGCATGGCCTGCCTGCCGCTCAGCGGCAGCCTGGCGCGCACGCTCGTGCGCGGCCTGGCCGAGGCGCCCTTGCGCTGGACCGCCACCGCGCGCGTGGCGGCCGCAGCCGAGCGCTGGCTCGACGGCCCGGTGCACACCGTGGCCGAGGCGGAGTTCGCGCTCCAGGCCGCCCGTTCGCTTTGGAATCTGCGCCAGTTCGACCTCGCCGCCCGCCGCATGTGGAGCCGCGCGTGGCGCGACGCCGCCAAGCGCTGGAGAAGCCCGGCGTGGCGCCCCGTGCACGTGGGCCTGGCGAGCCTGGCGGCGGTGCACCTGCTGGGGCTCAATGCCTGGGCCTGGACCCAGCGCCAGGCCGTCACGGAACGCCAGCGCGAGCAGGTGCGGGTGCTGCAAGGCGCACACCCGCACGTGAAGACCGTGGTGGACGCCCCGCTGCAGATGCAGCGCGAGACCGACACGCTGCGCAGCGCCGCGGGCCAGCCCGGGGACAACGACCTGGAGGCGCTCCTGGCGGCGGCCGCATCGGCCTGGCCGCCTGGGCAGCCGCCAGCGCAGGGCCTGCGCTTCGAGCCCGGACAGCTCGGCCTGGTCGTGGTCGGCTGGAGCCCGGAGGACGCGCGCGCCTTCTCCGACAGGCTGCGGCCGCTCGGTTACGCGGCTGAACCCAACCAGGGCGGGGTCGTGGTCAAGTCCCGCACCTCTGCACGCGGAGGCGCACGGTGAGCGAGGCAGCAGGCATCCGGGCCGGCGGCTCGGCCGCGGCGGGGCGCAGGGCCGGCCTGAAGGTGCTGGCGGACTGGCAGGCACGCTGGAAACAGCTCGATGCACGCGAGCGGGTGCTGGTGCTCGTGGCCGCATCGGTGCTGGCCCTGGCGCTGCTGTGGTGGGTGGGCGTACAGCCGGCCTGGCAGACGCTGCGCGCCGCACCGGCGCGGCTCGATGCGCTGGATGCGCAGACGCTCACCATGAGGCGGCTTGCCGACCAGGTCCGCGAGCTGCGGCAGGCTCCGCCGCCGAGCACCGCCCAGGCCGCTCAGGCGCTCAAGGCTGCCAGCGAGCGGCTCGGGCCGGCCGCACGGCTGAGCGTGCAGGGCGACCGCGCCGTGCTCACGGTGGAAGGCCTGGATCCGCAAGCCCTGCGCAGCTGGCTGGCGGAGGTGCGCACTGGCGCGCGCGCGCGAACTGTGGAAGCGCAACTGGTGCGAAGCGGGCCCGGCTTTTCGGGTACCGTGACGGTCGTGATCCCGACTTCCCCATGAGACTGCCCGCGCTGCCTCGCCTGCCCCGGCTCGCCGGGCTGCCCGCCCTGCGGCGGCGCAGCCGCGGCATTCCCCGGCCGAGCACGGTGTTTGCCGACTCCACCCTTGCCAGCGCTGCCTGGGCGCGTCGGCGCCGCGCCGCCTGGGCCTGGGCCGCCGCAGGCGGCTGTACGGGGGCCCTGCTGGCCACGCTGGCGTGGGCACCGGCGAGCTGGCTCGCCTACGCAGTAGGGTCTGCCACGGGCGAGCGTGTGCAGCTGGCCGACGCGCGCGGGACGGTCTGGTCGGGATCAGCCGTGCTCCTGTTGTCCGGCGGTCCCGGCAGCCGGGACGCTTCCGCCCTGCCCGGACGACTGCGCTGGGAGATCGGGCTGTCTGCGGCCCTGGCGGCCCAGCTGCGCGTGCAGCACCCCTGCTGCCAGGAGGCGCCAGCCGTCCTCGGACTGCGTGCGGGCATCGGCACCTTGGCACTGACACTGCCGGCGCAGCCGGCCGGGCTGGGCGTATGGCCGGCAGCCTGGCTGGAGGGCCTGGGCACACCCTTCAACACGCTTCAGATGTCGGGCACGATCCGCGCCGGCACGACGGGCGCCTCGCTGGAGTGGGCCGAGGGCCGGCTGCGAATGCAAGGCAGCGTCCAGTTCGAGTTCGCCGACGTATCCTCACGCATCGTGGCCGTCGACACCCTGGGAAGCTACCGACTCGTCCTGGCCGGAGGCGCCGCCCAGCCCGATGCCCCGGAACTCTCGGTGCAGACCATCCAGGGGCCGCTGCAAATCAGCGGGTCGGGTCGCTGGACCGGCTCGAGGCTGCGCTTTGCGGGCGAGGCCTCGGCAGCCGGGGGCTCGGAGGCCGCTTTGAACAATCTCCTGAACGTCATCGGGCGCCGCGACGGCGCGCGCGCGGTGATCTCGATCGGATGAGCATGAAGGCCAAACGTGTGGTGCAGCGGCTGCTCGCCGGGACGCTCTCGGCGAGCCTGGCGGCCACCCACTCGGGCTCCTGGGCCCAGCCGAACACGGCTGCAGCGGGCCAGGCGGCATCGACCCAGGACGCGCGCGCCCCTCAGGTGGCCGGCCACAGCCCGGCGCTGCGATCGCGCACGCTCGTGACAGTGAACTTCGTCAACGCCGACGTCGAGGCCGTCACGCGCGCCTTTGCCGCGATGATCCAGCGCCAGATCGCGGTGGACCCGCGCGTGAAGGGCACGATCACGGTCTTCAGCGAGCAGCCGCTGACCATCCGCGAGGCCTACCTGAGTTATCTGTCTGCGCTTCGCGGGCTGGGCTTTGCCATGGTGGAGAGTGGCGGCCTGCTCAAGGTGGTACCCGAAGCCGACGCCAAGCTCCAGGCCGGAACGGTGGCCGTGGGGGAGGTCCCCGTGCGCGGGGACCAGATCCTCACCCAGATCTTCAACCTGCGCTACGAGAACCCGAACAACCTCGTGACGGTGCTGCGCCCGCTGATCTCGGCCAACAACACCATCAACGCGAGCCCGGGCTCCAATGCGCTGGTCATCACCGACTACGCCGACAACCTGCAACGCATCGCGCGCATCATCGCGGCGCTCGACCAGCCCTCGCAGACCGACTTCGAAGTCGTGCCGCTCAAGCACGCCCTGGCCTCCGACCTGGCTCCGCTGGTGCAGCGGCTCACCGACGCTGCAGGTGGCGGCGCGGGGCAGGTCGTGCCCGGCGTGCCCGGAGCGGCCTCGGCGGGCAGCACGATCGTGCCCGAGCCGCGCAGCAATTCACTGCTGGTGCGCGCGCCCAACGCGGCTCGCCTGGCCTCGATCCGCACCGCCATCGAGCGGCTGGACCGGCCCACTCCCGGCGGCGGGCCGGGTGGCAACATCTGGGTCGTCCACCTGAAGAACGCGGACGCCGCGCGCATGGCCACCGTGCTGCGCGCAGCGTTCTCCACCTCGGGTGGCGGCACCGGCGGCGGGGGGGGAGGCGGCGCCTCTGCAGCATCGCCCAGCCAGGGCGGGGGGCAAGCTGCTGGCGGCGGCGCGCCGGGCGGGCCCTCGCCGCAGGCCACTGCGCCCATCAGCGCCTCGGCTGCCCCCTCCACGGGCGGCTTCGTGCAGGCCGACCCGGCGACCAACTCGCTCATCATCACCGCGCCCGAGCCGCTGTACCGCCAGGTGCGCGCGATGATCGACCAGCTCGACACGCGCCGTGCGCAGGTCTACATCGAGAGCATGATCGTCGAGGTGTCGGGCGACAACGCCGCGGACTTCGGCTTCCAGTGGCAGGGCATTCTCGGCAACCGCGGCGACTCGAACCTCCTGGCTGCGGGCACCAACTTCAACACGGGCGGCGCCAACATCATCAGCGTGCAGACCGGAGCCGCAGCCGGCAAGGTGCAGCTGCCCGAGGGGATGAACCTGGGCCTCATCCGCAATTTCGGCGGCACCTATGCCCTGGCGGCCATCGCGCGGGCGCTGCAGAGCCAGACCAACACCAACATCGTCAGCACCCCGAACCAGATCACGCTGGACAACGAGGAAGCGCGCATCGTCGTGGGCAGCAACGTGCCCTTCATCACGGGACAGTTCACGAACACGGGCGCCAGCAGCTCCACGGTCAACCCCTTCCAGACGATCGAGCGCAAGGACGTGGGCCTGACGCTGCGCGTGCGGCCGCAGATCGGCGAGAGCGGCACGGTGCGCATGGCGATCTTCCTGGAGTCCTCCAGCGTCAGCGAGAAGGTGGCGCCAGGCACCTCCAACGCCGGGCCCTCCACCAACAAGCGCCTGATCGAGACCAACGTCGTCGTCGACGATGGCGGGATCATCGTGCTCGGCGGCCTCATCGAGGACCGATTCACCGAGTCGCGCTCCAAGATCCCGCTGCTCGGGGACCTGCCCATGGTCGGGCAGCTCTTTCGCAGCGAGAGCCGCTCCAAGAACCGTACCAACCTGATGGTGTTCCTGCGCCCCACGGTGCTGCGCGACGGCGCAGGCGGCGACCGGCTCACGATCGACCGTTATGACCTGATCCGCGCGCAGCAGCAGGCGGCGCAACCGGCCGACAACCCCTTGCTGCCCATTCCTGCCAACCCCTCGCTTCCGCCCTTGCCTGCGCCAGCGGGCGCCGGGGCCCCCGGGCCGGCCAGCCGGCCCTGAGGCACAGCGCAGCCGATCCCCCGCATCCATGGCCAGCCGCCACCCGCTGCCCTACGCCTTCGCCAAGGCCCACAACGTGCTGCTGCACGATGATGGCGAGCGCATGCTGCTGTACGCGGCGGAGGACACGCCGCTGGCGGCCCTGGGCGAGGTCCAGCGCATGTACTCGGTCGATGCGATGGAGCACGAGAACGCCACTGCGCTCACGCGGCGTATCGCCAGCGCCTACGCCGGCGGCGAGTCGAGCGCGGCAGCGGTGGTGGGCGAGGTCGAGAGCGCGGTGGACCTCACGCGCATGCTGCAGGATCTTCCGGCGGTGGAAGACCTGCTCGAATCGGCAGACGATGCCCCGATCATCCGCATGCTCAACGCGCTGCTCACCCAGGCCATCAAGGACGGGGCGAGCGACGTGCACATCGAGCCCTACGAGCGCAGCTCGTCGGTGCGCTTTCGCGTCGACGGCACGCTGCGCGAGGTGGTGCAGCCCAACCGTGCACTGCACGCGGCACTGATCTCGCGCCTGAAGATCATGGCCGAGCTCGACATCGCGGAGAAGCGACTGCCGCAGGACGGACGCATCTCGCTGCGCATCGGCGGGCGGGCGGTGGACGTGCGCGTCTCGACGCTGCCCTCGGCACACGGCGAGCGCGCGGTGCTGCGCCTGCTCGACAAGGGCGAGTGGAAGTTCACGCTCGAGAGCCTGGGCATGAGCGGGCAGGTGCTGGTGCGCTTCAAGGGCCTCGCGCAGCAGCCCCACGGCATCGTGCTCGTCACCGGGCCCACCGGCTCGGGCAAGTCCACCACGCTCTACGCCGCGCTGCAGACGCTTGACTTCACCACCACCAACGTGCTGACGGTGGAAGACCCCGTGGAGTACGAACTGCCCGGCATCGGGCAGACGCAGGTCAACCCGCGGATCGACCTCACCTTCTCGAGCGCGCTGCGCGCCATCCTGCGCCAGGACCCGGACGTCATCATGATCGGCGAGATCCGCGACCACGAGACGGCGCAGATCGCGATCCAGGCCTCGCTCACGGGCCACCTGGTGCTGGCCACGCTGCACACCAACGACGCGCCCAGCGCCGTCACCCGCCTCATCGACATGGGAGTCGAGCCGTTCCTGCTGAGCTCCACGCTGCTGGGCGTGATGGCGCAGCGCCTGGTGCGCAAGCTGTGCGAGGGCTGCAAGCGCCCGAGCAGCGCCGGGCGCTGGCACGCCGTGGGCTGCGAGCGCTGCGGTCACTCCGGCTACAAGGGCCGCACGGGTGTCTATGAGCTGATGGTCGTGGCCGATGACCACATGCGCTCGCTCATCCACAACCGCGCCGCCGAGACCGAGCTGGCCATCGGCGCGCGGGCTGGCGGGCTGCGCTCGATGCGCGAAGACGGCGAGCGTCTCGTGGCCGAGGGCCTGACCTCCCTGGAGGAGGTGCTGCGGGTCACGCGCGAGTAGCTGCAGCTGCTCCACCAGTCCTCAGCATCCGGCCCGATCCAACATGCCCGCCTTTCGCTACGAGGCCCTGGATGCCTCCGGCAAGAGCAGCACCGGGCTGCTGGAGGCCGACAACGCGCGCTCTGCGCGCTCCCAGCTGCGCGCCCGCGCGCTCGTCCCGATCGCGGTGTCTGCCGTGGCAGCACCGACAGGCCAGACCTCACGCGCGAACGTGTCGCGGCGCATCTTCGGCTCGGCGGCGCTGGCCGTGTGGACGCGCCAGATCGCCAGCCTCATTTCCTCGGGGCTGCCGCTGGAGCGGGCGCTGAGCGTGCTGGCCGACGAGAGCGAGGACGCACGCCAGCGCGAGCTGATCGCCCACATCAAGAGCGAGGTCAACGGCGGCAGCCCCTTCGCGCAGGCCCTGGCCAGCGCACCGCGCGAGTTCGACGAGATCTACCGCGCGGTGGTGGCCGCCGGGGAGAGCAGTGGCGCGCTGGGCACCGTGCTCGAGCGCCTGGCCGACGACCTGGAGGCGCGCCTGGCGCTGCGCGCCAAGCTCATCGGTGCGATGCTGTACCCGGCCATCGTGTCGGGGGTGGCGCTGCTCATCGTCGTCTTCCTCGTCACCTACGTCGTGCCGCAGGTGGCCAGCGTCTTCACCACCTCGCGCCAGGCGCTGCCGCTGCTGACGGTGGCCATGCTC